>JACMKL010000581.1 GCA_014380105.1 Candidatus Melainabacteria bacterium | reverse complement strand
GTTAACGATCTTCTAGATTTCGAGCGTCTTCAAACAGGACATGTCCCTCTCAATCTTAACTGGCATCAACTTGAGACAATCTTGGAAAATTCCGTACAAGCTGTCGAGCAATTAGCTGAGTTGTCGCAAATTTCGATCGAAAAGGACATCAAACCGGTTTCGCTAAAATGTGATTCGGACCGAATAATTCAAGTAGTAGTCAATCTTTTGACTAACGCCATAAAGTTCTCACCCAAGCTTGCAAAAATCACAATTAATAATGAAAAATTGGAAAATCAATTCGTGAAAATATTGATAACTGATCACGGTCCAGGAATTCCATTCCATCAACAAGCCGCCATATTCGAGCGATTCAAAATGCTGGAAGAACAAAGTGAAATTAATAAGACCGGCTCGGGCCTTGGACTGGCAATTTGCAAGGAAATAATTGAACTGCACGGCGGTCAAATCGGAGTGATCAGTGAACCAAATCAAGGAAGCACCTTTTGGATAACACTGCCATATGACAACCATCAGGCAAAATAGAGAGAGGGTTTTCACGGCTTTTAGTGTGGCACAATTACTTTAACGGAGAGCTGCACCATAAATTCAGGCGTTAAATGGCAAAGATCCTTGTAGTTGAAGACGACGCGGAAATCTCGGAAGCCCTCGTAGACTTGCTTGAGCATGAGAAGCACACTGTCGACGCGAGCGGAGATGGGCTTGATGCCTGGGAAAGATTGCAGCGCTATTCCTATGATCTGGTGATCTTGGACTGGGGATTGCCGGGGCTGGAAGGTTTAGAGGTTTTGAAACGGTTTAGACAACAGGGTGGCGCTACACCCGTACTGTTTCTGACCGGACGCAGCAGTATTGATGAGAAACTAACAGGGCTGGACTCAGGGGCCGATGATTATCTGCCGAAACCGTATGACATGCGCGAATTCCGGGCTCGAGTTTCGGCACTGTTGCGCCGCCCGACTGACTTGCTGGGAGACATCCTAAAATGGTCAGACATCGAACTTGATGTAAAGGCATTTCGATGCACCAGAGGCGGAATAGAAGTTCGGCTCCTGCCCAAAGAATTTTCCTTACTGGAATTCTTGATTCGCAATCGCGACAGAGTTTATACACCCGATCAACTAGTCGACACACTGTGGGCTGACGACACAGAAGTAAGCGTCGACGCAATTCGTCAATGCGTCAGACGTTTGCGCACCAAAATTGATGTTCCAGAAAAGCCTTCATACATCACCACAGTCGTCGGTGTTGGATATAAAGTCGAATCAGTTAGGTAAGCAAAAATATAAGCAGAGCACTTCCATAAATTAAAACGGGGAGCCGCATTTCTGCGACTCCCAGTCCCTTGCACAAACTTTTCGAAATTCAACTATGGTGCAAACGCACTATCAGGGTGGTTTTGCTGCCATTTTGTACCGTACCAATCAACAGGTCCATTGCTGTTTTGTTGTTGAGAGTAGACTCCATTGCGGCTTACACCTCGCAGGATTGGATAGGTTCCACCATCGTCATTGCCAAGTAAACCAATCACTTTCACTCCATTGCCCAGGTCCTGTACGTTGATAGTTACATCGTATTGGTTGCCGTCAAGATCAGTCATTTGAAAACTGGTCTTACCCTGAGCCAACATCGCTTCAACAGCTTTCAATTGCTGCTCAGGACTTGAGGCGTTGCGCGTCAGCAAATCTGTGAGTTCAGTCTCTGGAGTTTGATTGTTGATGACGCGATCGGCGCGGTACATTTCAGAAGGTTCCAGGTCTCGGTCAGCTCTGGCTTGATCGCGGAACTGGTTGACTTCATTCATATCAAGTTCATTATTATCGAACAAACTTGAACCCCAAGAATCGTCAACATCACTTATGCCATAGAAGTTCTCTTTTGCGTATTCAGCTGCCATTTTGGTCAAAGCATCGGTACCTGCATCAGCAGTTATTGTTTCCAGCTCTTGCTCACTGATAGTCCCATTGTTGTCGCCATCTAGATTCTCGAATTCAGAGATCACTAGTTGTGGAAGCGTGCCAGTGGCTTCAAGCTGTTGACTTATTGCTGCTTTCGCTGCATCAGTTTGATTCGCGGGCTCACTGAGAAGGTCTACAGCTTGCTGGCGGACATTGTCGTTGCCCTTCTGTTCGCTAGCGTCGTAAACTGCTGATGCGACTTCTCTGACATTTTCCATTTTAACGTCCTCCAAATATGCAAGAATCGGATGCACCACAGACAGTGCTTCGTTAGTAAGTTAGATTTCAGGGCTTCTTGGCAACTCGACTCGGTGAGTGCCGATGTATTCAATATACGAGGCGCGTATGACATTCGTTTGACGAAGTATCGACAAAATTAGTCTTCGCCGAACATTGTGTCAGGGTGAGCTTTTTTCCACTTGGTGCCGACGAAACTAACTTCTTCGCCGTTAGCAGAGCGCTGATTGACGAATCCCTCGCCGTCGCTAATTGCTCTCAATATAGGGATTTCCCTTCCAGTTTCTGGGTCAACAGCAAACATGTGAACATAACTGCGGTCTGAGCCTTCGGAAACAGGAACAACTTCCATTCGCACATTGATGGTGTTTCCGGCTTCGTCGACAATTGATGTCGGTGGTGTACCGGATGCCACCATATCCTTGATAGCTTGCAACTGTTGCTCAGTTGTAGAACCTGGATTTTCGAGAATCGATTGAGGAGTAGCAACTTCAGAAACTGGCGTGATGTCAGGCTCTGGATGTACTACGTCAGGATTGGATACGTCTAATTGGATAGGAGGAACAGCATTTGCGGCCTCTTCGTATTCCCAGTCAGCTCTCATCGGATTGGCATCAACAATGGTGCCGTCTGCCTCAACTATATAAGGGCGCTCAACAGGGGCATCATTGCTTGAATCGGGGACGGCTTCAGCAGGTAATTCGGAAGCCACTTCGGAAGCCACTTCGGGAGCCACTTCAGGAGCCACTTCAGAAGCCACTTCAGGAGCCACTTCTGTTGGTTCGCCATCTAATCTTTCAGATTCAGCTTCCGGAGCACCAGCTGGACGTATAGCTTCACCTTGATCGGCAACTAACTGTCTGACTTCTTCTCCTGTAAAACCATCATATGAAAATGGTGCATGCTCGCCGATCCAATTTTCATTTGCATAGGTCAATGCGATTTCGGCAAGCGGAGTTGATTGCGTTGTAACCAACTCACCATACTCGACGTCGCCGTTGCCGCTTTGATCTACGACAGGCATCTCTTCAAGCAACAGAGAAGGAAGCAAATTGCTTCTGACGAGTTCTTCAGTCAGTGAAGTTCTACCGTCCCAACTCATTTGCCCGATTGATTCGTTGATCTCAGCTCTCAAAGCCTCGTTTGGTGATTGAGTGAGATCGTAGACTTTAGCCGCTACTTCTGTTGCTTCCATATTGGCCATGGTTTTTTCTCCAAGAATCGATCAACGCAAAGTCAGCGCAAGTGCCTGCTGTGCGGATGTAGAATGAGGGTCTGCAAGGGGTTTGGTAGGTTTGCAACAGGTCGATGTCGCTCTCCATGTAATCAATTTAAAACAACGGTATGACATTGGTTTGACGAAAACACGTTTGAGCACGAGAAGAACCAGATCTTTCGATCCGGTCCTTTCCGACATACAATGGCGGGGGAGAGTGCAAGGGTCCAATTGGAGGAGTGAACCCTTGCTTCAGGCGGGAAAAACTTTGGGATTAATCTCCAAACATAGTGTCTGGATGAGCTCTCTTCCATTTCGTACCTACAAATGGAACTTCTTCGCCGTCGGCAGAGCGCTGCGGCTCGAATGAATTTCCTTCATTGATTGCGCGCAGGATAGGAATTTCAGCGCCGGTTTCAGGATCTACGGCGAACATATGGACAAAGCTGCGGTCGGACCCTTCAGCTACTGGCACGACTTCCATTCTTACTTGAATGTCGTTGCCGTTCTCATCCTTAATTGTCGTTGGTGCGTTTCCAGATCTAACCAGGGCCAGGATTGAAGTCAATTGTGCTTCAGTTGACGAATCAGGATTTTCCAGAACAGCTTTTGGATCGTAATTGACAGTTATTTGAAGTGGCTGGTGTTCTCCTTCCGCTGGTGCATCACTATCGTCCCCAGTGTGTTGATATAAGTCAGGGTCTTCTGTTGCATCGTCACTGTCACCAGGTCTTTGAGCATCGCCAAAAAGTTCTACATCTGCGGTCACATCAGCGAGTGAGTAAGTGTCATAGTGAACGCCCGGCAATTTGTCATTGACACCATATCTGTTTGCATATTCCGCTGCTATTCTGGTCGTTGCTTCCTCGCTCTCCATTGCCGCGAGGTTTTCGACGTACGAGACATTGGTGTCTCCATCTGCATCGATATGTGAAAACTCTTCTAATAGTAAGTGTGGCAAGACGTTGTCTGCGAAAAGCTTTTGCGTCGCTGCCTCAGTGTCCTGAGGTGTAAGCGCGGCAAACGAGGCGTTCACTTCGTTTCTGACGTTTTCGCTTGGATCTTGGGTTAGGTCATAAACCTTACCCGCTACTTCTGTGGCTCTATCTGCCGTCATGATGTTCCATCCTCCAATAAAATCGATCGACGCAAAGCTAGCGCACGCGCTGCTATGCGGATTCTCGGTACCCTGCCTGAAAGGGTTAATATGGGAAGCGATTTCTCCCTTCCTCGCTTCCCATGCCATCAATTTAATTCAGCGGTATGACATTCGTTTGACGAGGGCTTTCACAGGATATTTTTCTTTCAAATGTTTCGATTTCTCAAGAAAGCCACAGACACGGAACTATCGGTTGCCGACTGGGTCAATCTGTCACACCGACTGAGTCGGCACTTATTAATGGAATCCATTATTTACAACTACCGACCAGGAGCGTCATCATGGCAATTATTATTGAGAAAACACCCGTCATTACCACCACCGAAGACAAAGCAATTAACTCGGGCACAATACTCGCTACTGTTTTGGTGTTAGCAATTATTGGTGCTTTCGTTTACTTGTTTAGTGGTGCAGGCAAGACTTCGGTAGTCGAAACTAACAACACAACCACCCGGGTCATCGACCGCCAAGTGGCGGCTCCTGTGCAATTGCCACCAGAAGTGCCAACACCAGCTTACAACCCACCATCACAAACAACTATTATCGAGCGTCAGGTCGCAGTTCCATTTGCTGTACCTACCGCAACTCCAGCACCTGCACCAGCAGTGCAACCAGCCACTCCTGCGCCTACAGCACAAGTACCTGCTACTCCAGCCCCTAACACACCAAGCGCAGAGTAAATCCGATACTTAACTAGAGAAAAACGAAGGCACTGGCATAATTGCTGGTGCATTCGTTTTTCAACGTTTAAAACACCTCTGCAGTGCCGAGGAATCGAAATTTGACGCCCTTATATATTTAAACTTCAGTCAACAGATTCGCGTCTAATACTTCTTTCTTTTCGCGCGGCATCTTGAATTGGACGATATAGAAAAGAATCAATAACAGTACGGAGCAGACAACCAAAATGGATAGTCCTTCGCGGTGCCCTATTTTGGAAAAAACTTGACCAATGGCAAGTGGAAAGGTAATCCCGGCAAAAGCGCCAGCGGTAATAACAGTTGAGGTTATGGCGGCACTGTGATCTTTGTAGCGCGCGCTTGCGCTGGCAATTAAAGTGGGGAAACAAGGACCAAATCCCAATCCGAGTAAAGCGACAGCGATGATTGAATAATTTCCGAGCGCTGGAAACGCGCACAGTGTAAAGAGCGATAGTGTCACAAGTGCAATGGCACAGAGGACGATTTTGGAAGAATCGTATCGCTTAAAAAGCATTATGGCGAGAAAGCGACCTAATGTTAACCCGCACCACATCACAGTCATACTGCTAGATGCCCATTCTTTAGGCATGCGGCAAGTCATGTTTAAGTAAGTGAAAAGCCAGGCGGCAACAGCGACTTCAACACCAACGTACAGAAAGACCGAAGCAATATATAGGAGAACAGCTTTCTCTGTTGGATTAAAACCAGTGTCCGGCGTTTCAGTGACTGGCAAGCGAATATCGAGTTTTTTCGACAAGCCTGCGCCAAACATCACGCAAAGCGCGAAAACGGCACCAAAGATATAAACAGCATGATACGACCAGAATGAGCTCAAGCCTACCATCGCCACTTGCGGACCGAGAAGGGCGCCCACGCCGAAAAAGATATTCAGTTTGCTGAGATCTGAGGCACCGGAAGACGACGCCAGGCGAAGGATTAGGATAGTACCAGCGATGCTGTTTAAGCCAGCGCCAATACCGAGGGCGGCGGCTCCGAGAGACAATTCCAGCACTCCGTGCCCACAACCTAGAATCGCTAATCCAATGCAGAAAAGCAGGGACGCCATCAGAAGACATTTGCGCCCGCCTAATCTTTCAACCAATTGCTTGCCGACAGCGAGGGGAATCAAGCTGCCCGCGCTGTAAACGCTGACAATAGAACCAGCTTCGACCAGTTGCATCTGCTGTGCAGCAGCAATAGAGGGTACAAGTGGACCAACCCAGCCGCAATTCAGCCCAGCCAAACAAGTCAGAGAGCCAGAAACTAGCATAACTCTGAGAATGAGTCGATCGTTATCGTTTTGTGGGGCTGCCAATTCACTACGCTCGAACAAATAATTCCGAGCTCAAATTCTTGCATAACTACAACAATCTGGAATTAAAATCCTCTGCCGAAGAAGAATTCAGAGCGCTTCTGAATTGGCGCACCCTGCTTGTCGGGCTGGGCAATTAAAGGAATACATAATCTAAACACTGTTCCGTCTTCGCGCGAACTCTGGCAAGTCATCGTTCCACCATGACCTTCAGCTACCTGCCTGCAGAGATACATGCCGAGTCCGGCACCGGCGCCGAAGCGTTTGCCTTGCCAGAGCCTTTGAAAGAGTTGCTCCATATCCTGGTCGCTGATTGGCTCTCCACCGACGAGCACCTCCATGACAGCTGTTTCCTTATCCTCAAACAAACGGATTTTAATTGCTGTGTATTCGGGAGCCGAAGTTATGGCATTACCAATCAAATTGGCAACCACACTTTTTAGCGCTACTCTATCAGCGCTAAGAATTAGTTTCGACGAAATATCAAGATCGAAACTCAAACCTTTAGAAATAACCGCCGGGCGTGCAGTTTTGACCATTTCATTGACGACGCGCACCAGGTCAACGTGTTCAAGAGTAAATTTCTCATCGCCCGATTCATATCGCATGACCTGCAGGAGATTCTTGATCATCAACAATAAATTTTCATGGCTGCGATGCAAACACTGAATAAACTCAACTTGCTTTTCATCGAGTGGTCCGACATAACCTTGTAAAAGCGCATCAAGAGCGCGCACGGCACCGACGATAGGAACCTTCAAATCGTGCGCGAGTGATGCCATAAAGTCTTCGCGCTGACGATGCAAACGTACTTGTTCGCTAATGTCTTGAGACATAGCAAGAATGCCGGTCACTTTTCCGTCAGCATCATGCATAGGAATTTTGCTGGTGCAAAGCCAGGTGATTATGCCATCTTGATTGGTTAGAGGCTCAATAATGTTGTATTCGGCAGTATCATTTTCAATAATATGACGGTCACATTTTCGATAAAATTCGGTTTCTTCTTTGGTCCACGGCATGTCGTAATCAGTCATTCCGATCAGATGCTCAGGCACCTCCAATCCGCCTAACTTAGCGAAAATTTTGTTGCCACCCATGTACACGCTATTCACATCTTTCCAAAAAATCGCTTCCGGTATTGTGTCCATAACACACTGAAGACGGTCTTTGGCATTCTTTTGCTCATTGATATCAGAGCATGTACCAATCCACAACTTGATCTCACCGGTAGGAGTTTTGACGGGTGTAGCTTGAACAATAAACCATCTGTACTGATGAGAATTGAGGTCGAGCAGACGGTGCTCAGATACAAAATTCAAGCCATTTTGAATGCAATTTTTAAAATGGGCAAGCACTGATTCAAAATCATCCGGGTGGATAGCCTGACCAAAGCCGTTACCAAGCGCCTGAGACTGATCAAGCCCTGTGAAATCGAACCACCTCTGATTTATGTAATCAACTTGACCATCGGGTGTGGCAGTCCAAACAATGAGGGGAAAGGTGTCTGCAAGCGCTTTCGACCACTCAGAAATATGATTGAAAGAATCATCATCAGAATTTTCAGCATTTTGAGCGACAGGTGCAGCAGGCAGTTGAGCATAACTACCAGACGTCTCAGAAGTAAAATCCTGCAGAGCCAATTCGTACAATTCGAGCATCTCATCGGAGGTTTTTGTCGGAAGATTTTCATCACCGCAAACCTTTGTGGCCAATACACCGGACAAGACTCGAAAATATGGTGCCAAGCCAGGAGCTAGACTGGTTGCCAATTCCAGAGTCATAATAAATTGAAATTGATCGCTTGCTCGAGCGGTTGCAACAATCTGGGCATTTTCTCCACTTGCCTCAGAATGACCGAGATCGGCATTTTTCGAAAGAACACGGTGACTATTTGAAGAGTAAGCAACCTTCAAATTAGGACCGTTGCCAGCATGGTCTATATGGTCTGCGATGCTCGAATCCAGGTGCATGACCGTACCGGCAGCTCCAACGGATGCCATCTTGGAATTTTTGATAATTTCTTTTTCGGAAATTTCTTCGGAAGGCGCGCACGGAATAAAAAAAAGCCGAGCGGTCTTCACCACTTTTCTATTACCAATCTTCAAATTTTTGGTAAGTAAAAACGAAAGCTCAGCCGCACGACCTTCGATGTCTGACTCCAGGCATCTATAATTCCGTACCGCTGTAACGGCGGCGGCTAATTCGCGATATCGCAATACCTTCATAGCAAATCCTGCCTACTTCCCTCAATTATTCCAAATTTTGCGGCTCTATCAACGCTCTGAGCCTAAAGTTCACTCTCAGTAGGTAATTTTCTGAACTAAAATCCCCCTTTTTAGTGATAAATTAGTGCCCTCCTAATCTCTCCGAGGCAAAAAGCATGAGTCCAAGAGCACACGAAATCGACTTTAATATTTTGGGCGACGACATGCAAATGGTGGAGATCGAGCTTGATCCTGGGGAAACAGTGATAGCAGAAGCCGGAGCCATGAATTATATGGAAGATGGCATAGCCTTTGAATCCAAGCTGGGCGATGGTTCAGAGGCAGACCAGGGTGTGATGGCGAAACTGTTTGGAGCTGGAAAGCGTATCCTGGCGGGCGAATCGCTCATGATTACCCACTTCACTAATAGAGGAGTCGGGAAACGTAAGGTCGGCTTTTCCGCTCCGTATCCAGGCAAAATTATTCCCATGAATTTAAAAGAGTTGGGTGGCGAAATTATCTGCGAGCGCGACGGATTTCTGTGTGCTGCGTTTGGCACCAAACTTGATATCGCTTTTACACAAAGACTAGGCGCCGGATTTTTCGGTGGTGAAGGATTTGTCCTTCAACGCATGACCGGCGATGGTCTCGTGTTTGTACATGCATGCGGGACAATTTTAAAACGACAAATTCGTCCCGGAGAGTCATTGCGCGTTGACACTGGCTGTCTGGTTGCATTCACTCCAGGCATTGACTACAACATTCAACGAGCAGGCAATCTTAAGTCAATGATTTTCGGTGGTGAAGGATTATTCTTGGCGACTCTCACAGGCTCAGGGACTGTCTGGCTACAAAGTCTGCCATTCTCCAGATTAGCCAATAAAATTATAGCTAGCGCACCGCGGGCAGGCGGAAGTTCTGTTGAGCAGGGTGGTGGAATTCTAGGCGGATTAGGTTCGATGTTCGAACAAGATTGACACCACTAATGGTGGCGTCTTTGCATAAACGCACCAGCTGATTCAACCAAATTTTGAAAGAGTTTGTTATTTGCGGAGAAGTCGCGCTCCGGGTGCCATTGCACGCCAAATACAAATCGCTTGCCTGGCATTTCGACAGCTTCTGTTAGTCCGTCCGCTGTGCGCGCGGCTACCCTTAAATCTTTGCCCAATTTTTCAACACATTGGTGATGCGAAGTTGGCACACTGAGTGCGTCGACTTTATAAATCTCCTTCAGTTTCGTGCCCTTCTCGAATGTCACTTCATGAACGTTAAACCCTGTCTGCCAACCGTCTTTGCTGGCATGTGCCACTTTCATCTCTGGCAGTTTCGTAGGAATATCCTGAATTAAAGAGCCACCTTGTGAAATATTGAGAGCCTGGCAGCCTGCGCAAATGCCCAAAAATGGCATCTCTGTTTCTTCCACGACAGTTTTTGCTAAAAGAATATCGAAGCGCCACCTTTCTTCATCCATCAGACTGGTTGTGGGTTCAGTCTTCTGTTGATACAAGTCTGGTGGATAATCAGCGCCACCAACCATCAACACACCATCCAGTCCATGCAAGACCTGTCTCAGTTGCTCCGCATTCATTGGAGGCAGGAGCAATGGAATTGCGCCTGACTCTTTGATGGCGTTTATATATTTGGCAGAAACCTTGAAGAGTCTTGGCTTATCTCCATCGACATCGACATTAACGCCAATTATTGGTCGGCGATTAATTTCGCTCGCGGTGGATTTAGCCCACACCGGAGAAGAGCAGCTGGTTGCCAAAACAACCGTCATCATTACGAAAGCGCGAATTTTATGCACGGCAGACTCCATTTTGACCCGCTAATTTTAACGTAGTTGACTCCACATACTGGGTAGTTGTTAAACAGGAGACCTAAAAATTAGCACTGCACTTTCTATCCGCAAAACTTTCGAGGAAAAACGATGACCGAGCGCAAAAATAGTCTTCGAATCACATGCTTTTCACTGATATCTCTTTTCACTTTTGGAATTGGTCCTAATTGCGTTTATGCAGCAATTTCGCCAGGCGACGCGGTGCAAGCAATTCAGGACGCGAAGGTTTTGCCAGGTGATGCTCGCGTGAAGGTGCAACTTAATAAAGACATTGCTTCAGTCTCAACTTTCTTGCATGATAAGGACAAAGCAGACGACTTAAAAATCGACGCAGTCTTAATTTCGCGAAGTATCATCGAAGCTCCAAATAGCGAAATTGTAAGAGTGAATGTATATTTCTACAATTCGACTTTGACCAATATAAAGATGTGCAGTGTCTCGGCCGGTGATATTAAGTCGTTTGGCGAAGGGCACACCCAGAAAGAGCAATTGCTTCGTTCATTAACACTCGAAGACAAATCACCTGTAAAAGGTGAGGATAGCTCGGATATCTCGTCATACCTTGAAGCCAGCCGCACAAGTAGAGCCGACACAAATACAAAAGTCTCTGTCACTCAGGACACGATGACTGTGTGGTCTCCAATCGATGCAGGCATGTCTGAGCGCGACTGTAAAATTGAAGGTTTGCGACTGGCTGAAAGAGCCAAACAAGTTGCACCTGCAAATGTCAAAACTATCAAAATCTGTTTTACGGAACCCGGTCCAAGCGGACATGAAAGACAAATGAATTTTGACCAGCCGCGGCTGGCGGCTCTCGATTCATCAATGCGGACTTTGCTTGATGAAGTGAAATTATCAACAAATATAAGGCAACCCCGCTCTGATGACGACGGCATAACAGCGTCTGCCGGACAGTTACACACCGAAAGGAAAGCTCTCCTTGATCGCATCAAGAATTTGGGCAAAAGTGGTGTTGGCATAAAACCATTTCTCAATGCTTTTATAGCAATGGAAGCGACTGTGTCAATGGCTCCGGCTGACAAACTCGCAGAGTCAGTGACGCGTCTGAGCGGGCAAATTGACGAACAAGAAAAACGTTTGCAAGCAGCCAAAGAATTCCAACCTGTCAAAGCAACTACAACCATCACTGCAGTTACCGGAACTATAACTGCACCCAGCTGCCACGCAACGGCTCCTTCAACAGCAAAAGTAAAATACGCCGCACCAATTG
>JACMKL010000580.1 GCA_014380105.1 Candidatus Melainabacteria bacterium | reverse complement strand
TATGTCGAACTCTCGTATACCCTGCCTCAGGACTCTACCTTGTTTCTGCTCCTCAGGGAAACAACACCTGCAATATGGAAGCTGAAGCTTGACTGGATCAAGCAACAGCCCGATCTTGATGGTGAGCGCATAATGATCACGGGAGGAAGCTACGGTGGGCACATGACTTTGGCTTGTGCAACGCTCTTCAGCGACAAAATTAAATGCGCTCTTGATGAAGTCGGACAAGCTAACTTCGTAACTCAACTCGAAAACACGGCTCCGTATGGACGAGAAATTCGTCGAGCCGAATATGGCGATGAACGCGACCCAGTAATCAGAGCCTTTCTATCGAAAATCGCCCCTGTAAATAATGCAAGCAAAATTACCAAGCCACTAATGGTAGTGGCAGGTAGAAATGATCCACGTGTCCCTGCAAGTGAATCAGAACAAATAGTTCGCGCAGTCAAGGCAACCGGAACCCCCGTCTGGTCACTGATGGCCAACGATGAAGGACACGGCTTTCACAAGAAGAAAAACCAAGATTACCTGTTCTATGCAAAGGTAGAGTTCGTAAAGAAATACTTGCTCAACTAATGAGGGCTTTCCTGGAGTGAGGCTGATATGATTTCGCACAATTGTGCAAATCATAGCTAACACTTAAATTGTACGTGTCGTAACTAGGAGAAAAAATGTCGAAAGTCTGTGTTTTAGTGGGCGCCGGGCCTGGCGTAGGGCATTCGGTTGCCAAGAAATTTTTGGATAAGGGTTACTCCATAGCATTGATGGCGCGCAGTGCCGAGAAATTAACAGCTATGAAGAATCAGCTCGGTGAAGCAAACGTCTCCACCTGGACAGTAGATGTCTCGGACTCTGAATCATTGCTGAATGCAATGTCATCGGTTGCTAAACAACATGGTAGCCCTGAAATTTTAGTTTTTAACGCATATAGTGCTGCTCCAGGAAAACCTACGGATTTGCAAGCAAAGGCCCTGGAAGAGTCATTCGTCGTAAATGTAACAAGTGCGTTAATCGCGTCTCAAGCTGTCATCCCAGCTATGAAGCAGGCCGGTAAAGGCACAATAGTTTTTACCGGCGGAGGTTTTGCACTATATCCACTCAGCGACTTGACAGCACTTTCCATCGGCAAAGCTGGACTTAGAGCACTTTCCAACTGCCTTCATCAAGAACTGAAGCCTCTCGGAATACATGCTGGGACAGTCACAATTTGCGGGACAGTCGAAGCTGGCGGGCCTTTTGATCCAGACAAAATTGCAGATACGTTTGTGGAATTTCACGATCAGTCGCCTGAGTCCTTCGCTCCCGAAATCATGTTTCAAGGGCGTTAGATAAATACCCTTATCCTCCAGCTTTACGGACTGATGGATTTGATCCCGTGAAAGTTGTGACATGAATAAAGCAAAATTGTTTGATCATGGAGCGGTCCCATATAACCGCTCAGGGAGGCACTTCGGGTCTTCGAAGCATAGGATATGCTATTACAATTCCGGAAGCTCCTTTGGAAAAAAGGAGCGTGTTAGCCGTGACAGGTGCAAAGTGATTACTCACTGGACAGGAGGACCTGTCGATTTCGTTGAGTAAATTTGAAGAAGATATAGGTGCGGACGTTGTGTATGGCAAGTTCCCAATGGAGCAATCGGTTTTTGCTATAAAGCCAAATTGATTGGTAGGGCTCTCCAATGGCTAATCGTCTTACGATTAACAAAACCTAGAACAAGCTCAGATATCCTGTAACTAAACGGCTAAAAATGATGATTAATCCGGCAAATGAAATGACAGAACGAATGTTTGTCGAGGCTGGTATTGGCGGTGATTTGCGCGTTCTCGATATCGGATGCGGTTTAGGTGATGTTTCATTTCTTTTGTCGAAGCTGTTGAGCGATAAGGCGCAAATAGTCGGTGTGGACAGTAATGAATCAATTTTGGAAATTGCCCGCGAAAGGGCTAAAGAAGAGCAAATATCAAATATTGCTTTTGAAGCAATCGATCTTTCATCAATCCCGAAGACCCTTGGTACATTCGACGCAATTGTTGGTCGGAGGGTTCTCATGTATTTGCCGAAACCGGCAGAAACGATTTCAGCGCTTGCGAATATGTTGGTGCCGGGAGGGCGCTTTGCTTTTCAGGAGCATGATGCAACTATGACTCCTGGGCGGACGGCTGCTTTTCCTCTGCACGACCGTCTTCACCGTTGGATGTGGGAAACGGTTCGACGTGAAGGCGGAAACCCACACTTAGGCTTTGACTTATGGACTTTGATTAGCGATGCCGAATTGAAAGTTGAGAATATTCGCGCTCAAGGAATTGTAATCACACCCTCTTTTTCTCACCCCTTGGCTAATATTGCCAGAGCCATGTTGCCGCGCTTTTTGGAGCATAACGTTGCCACGGAGGAAGAAATCGATATTGACACGCTAGAAAGTCGTTTGGCTGAGGAAATGACCTCGGCAAACACCACTTACGTAACTGATATGGCTTTCTGCGTTTGGGGGCGAAAAGCTGAGTAAATATTGTCCTGCAAGCATCCAGTCGCTTCCGGTTCCCACTAATTTTCCTTTGAGACGTTGCCCATGGACCTCTCCGCCTGTTATTTCGTAGTATTGGCGAATTCTATACGGACCAACGCCAGATTCCCGTAGGGAGCCGCAGGAGACCCTTAGGGTGAATAGAGCGCATCGATTACTTGTATGGTGTCGTTGGCAGTGGCAACTGGTTTGTCTAAAATAAGCATTATCGTTTCCTCTAACTGTTTCCGACTTACGGCCGACTAAAATCGACATGTATCCCGTAGATACTTTTGCCAACCATAAGACACTCTCCAGTTTCCTTAAGAGTCCTTAGCTGCATACGCTTCTCAAAATTTTGCAAGGCAGCGTCAACATTTAACGTCATATCGGCAGTTAGACTTTTCGCTAGTTCAAGGGAATCGAGCATAGCTAGGTTTACACCTTTACCGGTGAAAGGAGGCATGACGTGCGAGGAATCGCCGACCATAGTCAGGCCATTTTGTGTTTCCCATGTGTAGTCAGCTGGCATGACCGAAAGTGGCCAACGATGAAGCTTGCCATCAACTTGTGTCAGCATTTCAACCAGACTGGGAGACCAGTCTTTATAAGCATGCTTAACTGCTTTCATGACTGAATCGGTATCCTTTATGCCGAAGCCCTCTGATTTAGGCCAGTCTTCTTCAACAACCATTGAGTAGTACAGAAGAATCAAATCTTTTGAACAACGTTGAACAAAAATCGTTTGATTATTGTCGGCAAACATCACAGAGCCTTCTCCAAGAATTTCGGAAAGTTCTGAGTTGCGCCATAGTTCCTTTTTCAAAACTGCTGCAACCATCGTCATGCCTATATAGCGCGGTCTTATCGAAGTAATCAGCGGTCTAACTTTTGAATTGACACCATCGGCACCAACAACAAGATCGGCTTCAAATGAAGATTGATCATTGAATTCAAGCTTCCATTTTCCGTTTTCTGAAGAAGAAACACTCTTCACGTTCTGCCCCCAGGTGACTGTGTCTTCGGACAGCGAGTCGAGTAATAACTGTCTCAAATCACCGCGGTCAATTTCTGGACCAGCATCTTCGTGAGTGCCGCCGTCGCCAACGGGATGGGGATTTCCGTTCGAATCGAGCATCTTAAATTCTTTGGCTTCGATTCTGGAAAACCTTTCAAAAGTTTTGGTCAGTCCAGCTTCGTCAACTGCTAGCTGACCGGCGGATTTACGCAGATCGAGGCTGCCGCCTTGCGGACGCGCTGACGGCGACGCATCACGCTCAAATACTTTCACGGTAAAGCCTTTCTTTTGAAGAAGTCTTGCAAGCGTTGCCCCTGCCGGTCCAGCTCCGACCACAGCTACCGTACCTGCTGTTCTAAGTTCGTCACATGTCATCATAAAAATTTCCTCTAGTTTGCTGCGAAACTGTAATCATGATGCGATATCATTACCGTTATGCACAAGGAATAGTTCGATGCATATAGTGATATCGTGAATCTAAATCAAATTCAGACCTTCCTGGTATTGGCAGACACTCTACATTTCGGCCGAGCCGCTCAACAGCTGGGTGTTAGCCAACCTGCAATTAGTCGAGTCCTATCAGCGCTCGAACGCCAAGTCGGCAGGGAGTTATTTGATCGCACCTCACGCTCAATTCGCCTGACACCGGCAGGGCAAGGATTTCTGCAGCCTGCGCGAATGATGTTTCAAAGTGCAGACGAGGCGTTCAGAGCCGCAAGGAGTGGCGTAGCAGGTGGCATAGATACTTTGCGAGTCGGTCTAATGATTGGTTCGGTACAGCCAGCAGTGGGCCAGCTCATACGGCGATTCAAAGATAAACATCCAGAAACGCGCATTGTATTTCATCACTCCGAAGAGAGCACTCTCGGAAAACAATTAGCCAACGGTGAAATAGATGTAGCAGTAGCCTGGGAGGCATCAATACCGACTGGATTGTTCCGGAAGCAGTTGGCCAAGGTTCCAATGTCGTTCGTAGTGCCCGCCGACCACAAACTTGCGCGCAAGAAATCAATCTCTCTACTTGATCTACGGAACGAACAGATTATTCTTCCTGCGCGCGAATCACTACCGATCATCTACGAGACTTTTTATAAAATGACGAAAGCCTTAGGTTTTGAGCCTAAAGTGTCAATTGATGTTTTGACGATCGACGCTCTTCTTGCTGTCGTTTCTGCTGGCTTAGGCATCGGCAATGCGCCAATCGTCCCTGAATTGAAATATCCTGGAGTAGTTTTGCGACCAAACCAGCCTGAGTATTTTGTGACCTACGAGCTTGTCTGGCTCGACGATAATGTTGCTGTTCGCGATTTAGTTTCGCTTATTGAATAAACTTCAGAGTGCACCGGCAGTGGTGCCAGAAAAATTTGCCTGCTCTCTCTTAACGACAAAAATGGAGAAACCGGGTTGGAATTTTCGAACCCGGTTTCTCGTTTGATCAATGCGTCTTTTATACGGTCGCAAACTCCATGGCGTTGACGTCGGCAAACACTTTTTCGTAAGAACCATTACGTTCGGCATCACGAAGAAATTTCGCGCGCTCTTCAATTATCTCGCCATCAGGGGTTTTGCCTGACTCGATGATCTGCACTACTGCTTTGATGTATTCATCAAGAGGCAATGCCTTCGGATCTTTCTTCTGCGCTTCACCGCCTAATTCGGTCTGAACGTAAGGTGGTGCCAGTTCCAAAACCTCAATACCCGAGTCGCGCAATTGATGGCGCACCCCTTGCAACCACGAATGCAAGAATGCTTTTGTGGCGCTATATGTAGGCGCTGCGGCCATGGGCACGAATGCCAGACCGGAAGTCGTGGTGATGAGAGTGGCGCCTTCCTTATTCTTGAGAAACGGCACGAAAGCGGCTGTCAAATTGATGACGGCAGTGATGTTAGTGGAAATCATGTCTTGCACTTGAGCCAGATCTACTTTGTCACCTTTCCAGTCTTCCATCCTGGCAATGCCCGCATTGTTCACCAAAACATTTAAGCCTGGATATTTTTCTTTAACCGTTGCTACAAACTCCGCTATTTTGCCTGCATCGGACACATCGAGCACCAAACCTTCTATCCCTGGATTGGCTTTTGTAATTTCATCGATTAAGGCTTTGCGACGACCCGCAACGATCACTTTGTTATTGCGTTTGTGCAAAGCTTCCGCCAAACCACGACCGATACCACTCGTACCACCGGTGATGAGAATTGTATTGTTAGAGATTTTCATTTGTTGCCTCCTGAGGCATTTTCTACAGCCGGTTTCAATTGAGTTTCGCACCATTGGCGAAATGTTGTTCTTGAAGAGCTTTGCTCGTTGCGCGGCTCCGCGCTATCCAAACCTTTGTTTTTAGCTGCCATCATGTCCACGATGCCCTGCACCATAGCCGGTGACATACCTTGCTCCTGCAAAGCTACGCGATGAGAATCGAGCGATACTTGTTCGTAGCGCACGGGCAGACCCAAAACTTCGGACATCGTAGCTGCCATCCAATCGAATGAAAGGTCGGCAGGGCCAAGAACCGGCGAGTCGGCACGACCAATCCAATTGCGTTCGCATAATAGCTCAGTGGCACGCTCGGCTATGTCGCAAGTAGCGCACGTAGGCAATTGCAAATTCGGATCTATCGTCGAGCGCAGAAGATGCGTGGTCTTTATAGATTGAACCTGCCAAAGCAGATTGTCCATAAACGAAGGCATGGTTAGTGCGCGAAAAGCCGCGCCGGAGGCGGCTAACTCGTCGTCCATTTCGTGCGAGGCGGTGACGAGACCAGCATGCGCGGCGATAGGTAGTCCACGCCCAAGAGCCGAAACTGAGACGACATGTTTGACGCCGTGCTTCTCAATTGCCTGGGCAGCAGGGCGCGCAAAGCCCCGGTAAGCCGATTCGAGCGATTCAGCTTTCGGGTTCGGTGGAGGCAGCCAGAATAAAGCCTCGGCGCCTTGAAGCGCTTTATCGATTGTCTCTAGGTCGCCATGAGAACCTTCGATAACATCGACCTGGTCGCGCAGCTCTGGCGACAGCTTGGCCGCGGAGCGCACAATCACCCGCACGTCCGCCTTTGCTTCCAGCAGCATATTAAGTACCTGTCTGCCTATTTTGCCCGTAGGAGTCGTCACGACGATCATTGGTCTCTCCGGCTAGTTTTGCAAGTTACAAAATTTGTTATTTGTAATCTTACCACCACCGAGCTTACAAATCGCAAGTTTTGTAAGATAGGAATGGGAGAGATCTGAGAATGCCAGAGACGGGATTTTTAAGCGCACTTGCCACCACTGCAGCGCGCCATCACGCGTTGCAGATTTATTTTCCGAACCGGAAAATTGTCCGCTCTGGATTTACGTTTTTCGACCTAGACTTATTCGATTTCGGAGAGTTCCTAAGGATGACCTTCCGTTGACGAGCCGATTAGAACGGTTCTTCAAAGAACCCGAGCATAACGTTTCATAAGAAGGGTTCTCAGCAATACCATTGCTTTACTCGGTCTCGCGGAGCCTAGCGATAACCTTGATTTC
>JACMKL010000579.1 GCA_014380105.1 Candidatus Melainabacteria bacterium | reverse complement strand
TGCCGTATGAGCAAATCGGTTCTGTGGAATGCTCTTCGGTGATTGGCACACTGTTGGGCACGCCATAAACGGTGCCGCCGGACGAGATGAACACCACTTTTTTGACGCCGGATGTGCGGCACTCTTGGAAAAGCTGCACAGAGTCAGCGATATTCGAGCGAATGTCGTAAACAGGGTCATCGTTGGAGGTCTGAGGCAGGGTCGTGTAGGCGAGATGGAAAACCCAGTCCATCTCTTTAACCGCTGTCGCGAGCTCGCCATGATTGCCGAGGTCGCCCATGTGATAGTCGACTGCTGGTAATTCTTCTCTGAAGCGGCTCGGGTAGCGGTCGAAAACTCTGACTGAGTGACCTTCAGCTAAGAGCTGATCTACTAAATGGCAGCCAATAAAGCCGTTTCCGCCAATAACTAAAGCTTTCATTTGATCGTCAAATCCGGCACAAAATAGGGTAAGAAAGCTTGAATGGTACCATGTCGCCGCCTTTCCTCCCGCCTGCCGAAATTAAGGTGAAGCGGAAATAGGGATCAGCCGGCTGTATATGTTTTCGATCTCGTCAACCATGCGCTCCACGCTGCGCTCTTCTCCGATGGCAGCGCGAAAGCGTGGGAGCAAATTGTCGTCGCTTACAACTCTGGTTAGTTGCTCACGCAGCGACTCTACGCTATTCAGCGTAAAGAGTAAGCCGGTTTCATCATGATGAATAATTTCTGCCATGCCGCCCAAATCTGTTGCAATCAGTGGCGTTTTGGTGGCTAACGCCGATTGCATAACCAGCGGCGTATTTTCATACCACCTGCTTGGAATGACCAGCACGTCAATGTTTGAAAGAATCTCGCCAAACTGCGCTTGCGGAAATGTCCCGGCAAAACTAATTTTCGCCGCGTTCGGAGAGCCGTCCTGGGCGAGCGTGACCAGGGTTGGACCATAGTCCGGAAATTGTTGAACATCGCCGTAAATAGAGAGAGTGGCAGTCGTATCTTGAGGGAGGGAGAGAAACGCTCGGATCAGCAAGTCCACGCCTTTGTGCTCGAACAAAGTGCCGATGAACGCAATGCGAACGTGATCCGAAGGCGATTTCGTCTGGAACGGTGTCAATGCTTCCAATCTGATTCCGAATGGGACATGGTGTATAGAGTCTTTGTTGATGCCGTTTTCGACGAATACGTCCAGCATCAGTTTAGTTGGCACCATGATTGCTTGCATACTGTTGGCAATACGCCTGAGAGCGCCGGGGCGATTGAGAGTGGCGCTCGTTGCTTGTGGAATTTTGCTTGCAATGTAGGCTGCATAAGCTGCTTTCAGACCAGCTTTCTGCAGCACAGAAGTGCCTTTCCCAAGCGGTGTCGACGAATATTTAGTGGTAAATGCCTGTTCGAATTCTTCAATTGGAGGAAACAGTTTTGGAGTGTAACAATCGAGGCATTTGATTGCGCCCGGTCCAGGCCCACGACAAACGGCTCCGTCAGGGCGTTTTAGCTGAACAATCGGACAGACAAACCAGAAGTCGGTTGAGTAAAATACGACCGGAATATTTCTCTCGCGAGCAGCGTCAACGATGCTGCCTGAGAGGTTCTGCGCATGGACAATCTGGAGAATGTCGGGCTTAAATTCTTCCAGCAATCTTCCGAAATATTCTTTGATGTATGGATGTTCATATTCAAATGAGAATTTGTAGCCCTTCAGTCGCAGGGGCTCTTCCACAACTCGCACTTGAATGCCTTCATACTCGTAATGTGAGGTCTCAGCCCTGTCGCCCTCTTTCCGGCGCGCGTCCGTGTCGGGAGGATTTGCCGTCAAGACGAGGACTTCATAACCTCTTCTTTGCAAATCTTTGGCTATATTGAGCGTCAAAACTTCTGTCCCGGCGCGGTGGGCGGGAAAGAATTTGTGACAAGTAAGTAAGACCTTTTTCATTGAGCGCATCAACCCTTGATGTTATCAGGTCGCATAGAATGTTTCTCTGATAGAGCTTTAGTAATTCACCTGGTGCCATTAGTGCGGGTTTGTCTCATCTCTCGCGAATATCCTCCGGACACGGGCTTCGGTGGTATCGCTACATTTACTCGACATCTTGCTCAAGGTCTGAAAGAAATTGGGCATGACGTCACAGTCGTGGCACTAGCTAAAGACGGTAATCCGGCTTGTGAACAAAATGATCTTGGCATTCCGGTTCATCGCGTTGTTCCGCTTTCAATCGGTTCGGACCTGGGTTGGTCGTCTTTGTGCATGCCTTACAGTCGCTATGTTATGCGCACGAATGCTGGTCTGTTTGCCAAATTTCTAAGTTTACATAATGAAAATCCGTTCGATGCAGTCGACACTCCCGAGTTACTGGCTGAGGGATTTTATCCAGCAATAACTAAAGCGGCGCCGCTCACTGTGCGCCTCTACACGCCACACTCGAAATTCATTGCCGAACAATTACACAATGTCACTGACACTTTTGACCATCAATTTGTCGCGATGACAGAACGCATGGCCATGCTTTCTGCCGATGTAATAACCTCCCCCAGTCGCGATCTGGCGGAATTTGTCGCGGGTGATTTGGGCATTCCACTGGATGATATCGACATTGTCTACAATCCTATTGATGCCGACCAATTTTGTCCGGAAGGTGAGAAGGCCGACTTTGGAAAAGTGGCTCCGACGGTGCTTTTCGTCGGTCGTTTGGAAGCGCGCAAAGGCATTCACTATCTAATAGATGCAATTCCTCAAGTTGTAAAAGCTGTGCCCGATGTGCATTTCGTCATTATTGGTGACGATACTCAGAATGCTCAAGGTCAAAAATCTGTCCTGACTGAAATCAAAGAACGTCTTGAAGCGACCGGCTGCGCGGCATCAGTGACTTTCATCAAGCGTGTGTTACTTAGCGATTTGCCCCTCTATTATCGAGCTGCCGACGTCTGTGTGGTGCCATCCCTGTACGACAATTCGCCCTACACCTGTCTTGAAGCAATGGCTTGCGGTCGCGCTGTGATAGGCACTGATGGCGGTGGCACAAAAGAGTATATTGTTACAGGCGAATCAGGAATTATTGTTCCTGTGAAAAATGCCGATGCGATTGCCAAAAACATCATTCACTTATTGACTGATGTTGTTGAAAGAAACAGGCTGGAGACAAACGCCAGAACCAGAGTGTTGGCGGTTTTCGATCGTAAGCGCATCGCCGCAGAGACAGCCAAACTCTATGAGAAGGCGCAGCGCGAATTTGCCCTTAGTTCGAAAAATCCCGTCTGCAATTTGCCTGTCAATCGAGTCTTGCCTGTCGCAGACGAAATTCTCTATTCCTTTGATTCAATGATTGGCGAGCTCGTTTTAAAAGCATCTTTTCGCGCTAGAGTTCGCAATTGGTTTGAGCTTGCCACAAAGCGCCCGCGGCTTTTGGTGGCGAAAATTATGCTCGCCAACTTAAAAGCATTCAGCTTTCTTTTCGGTGGACGAAACGGAGCATTTATTAGCAAATTTGAAAATGAAGTACGCGATAAAGAGCGCTCAAAACTTTTATTTGGGCAATAAAACTTTCAAATCGTCAGGCACTACCACGATGTTGTACATCTCTGAGCAAGGCAGCGGAACGTAATCTACAATCTTCAATGTCTCCCTGTCCAAAATTGCAATTTGAGCAGAGGCAATTTCTTCCAGTCCTTCGAGTTTGAAGCGATAACGCGCCAGACCCACGTAAAGGTGGTCTTTGCCCCAGGCTAGAGCTTTTGGAAAGGTGCCAGGAAAGTGAATTTCGCGCACTGAATCGTCGAGGTCTTTGATAAGAAGACGCTGTGTTTTTGAATCGCAAATATATTTTCTACCTTTACTGTCTTGTGCCGGTAAATGTGGTCGATTAAATCCCGCCCACAGTTTTTCGCCAGTCATTACATCGAAAGCGTGCCCTGTATTTTGACCAACAACAAGTTCCCAGTACGGCTCTGTTTCGAAGAGACCAGAACAGCTGGCGACCAATCGATCGTCCCAAACCGTCAGGCAGTTGATATGCCATGTATGACCACCGTTGCCAAATTTCCAGCGCTCTTCAATTTCGCCTGTCATACTTATGCGAGCAATTTCATTGGTTCCGCACGACACCACATATAGTGCGTTTTTAAAAATGATGATGTCGTGAATATTTTTAAGTTCGGTATTTATGATGTTCCAGATTTGCCCAGTCTCACTGTAGGCAACAATGAATAGGCAGCTCATATTTTGCAATGAGCGCAGAAATAAATTGGATTGAAGCCAAATACCACTGGTTTCCAGCCCATCTAGCTGGCGGATCAGGGGGGGATTTAACCACCCGGATTTCTCGACGTAATAGAGCCCACCGGGCATGCCTTGCTTGCTTGGCGCAGAGACTAATAAGTTATCTGCCAGTATGCCTTTAGACGGCTGCGAGCGGACTTCTTCTGGAAGCAGTACAAGTTTTTCCAGCCATTGATTTTGCACGTTAATCAAAACAATAAAATTCTAGGAAGGGCCCGACTCTTTGGAGTGAGCAATCTTACCACGCAGTATCAGCTATCAAATTGAAGCCTATGCATCAATTTCCACAACTTTTTTCTTTCGTACTAGGCGCCAAATTAAGACGAGCAGGATAACACCAAGGCAAGCACGCGATATCGCTTTGCCGATCAAATAGCTGAGGGGAGAGTAAGAAAAAACAATGTCGTGTTTACCCTTTGTAATCTGTATAGCCCGGAAGGCAGTGTTAGCTGCATAAATTGGCGTTTCCTTGCCGTCTACAAAGGCTCTCCAGCCCGGATAAAACGTATCTGTCAGAACCAGAATTCCATCTTGATCAGCAGCGGCTTTTATTTTTACCGTGTTTGGGTTTGGTCTTTCCACAATCGCTGCTTTGATTGGAGCAGTAGAAGACAGGGCGTTTTTATTGAGAGGTTCCTTGTCGTTATTTTCGATTACAGTTTTTTCTGCAATATTAAATGTTCCATTCGAGAGCGTTTCGCAAGCCTTTTCATAGTCTGGCACTATCTCGTAATTGCTCGTCAAATAAGCCTGCGGCATAACATTTTGATTTTGATATAGGAGTATCTGCTCGCTATCTTCACTTATAAATTTTAAGCGCGCTTTTGATAAATCGGTGGTTAGTGTTTCTGGGGATTCTAATTTTAATAGCTCTATTCCGCCAAAAGTTGATTTTAATTTCGAGCTATCGATAGGCGTGACACTTTCGGTGAGCACGCTATAAATTCGCATCACGAGTGTCAAGTCCGGGGCATTTTTCTTTACCGCGGGTATTTTTATAGCGAGGAATTGATCCTGCTCAATGCCTTTGACTTGTCCGTGCCCAAACTGCTTGCGTTGTCCTTGTGCCACCACTGTGCCCTTGCTATCAACCAGAGCCAGCTCAGATGCGTAATACATGGCGTCGTCAGCGCTCGGAAGCCAGACCAGGTGTACGAATATCTCGCCTTCGGTGGAGAGGCAATATTTTCCACTTATGATGGACGCAGAGGAATTAACTACTTGAGGCGCGGCGGCCAGTCCCGGTAGCGCGGTATAGGTGAGAGGCTTATCTGCGCTCGAATATATAGGCCAGCGAGAGATTACAGACTTCACGCTGGCAGCGTCTAAAAGTGGCGTCATAAAAAATGAGTTAGACATATTACGTGTAATCTTTTGGGCGGTCGCATTGCGCACAAAATTGTTGCTTCTTTTCGGCATGAGAGCGCCAGTTTGTCTGAAATCGCGCAGACCATACGCCATCGCGATATTGGGCGAAAAGAAATAATTGCCTGCCGCCGTCATGCGCTCGCCGTCTTTTCTAATTTGGTCAATAGCTCCGGTGCTGCGGAATCGGAAAGCACCGGTCGGAGCAAGAGCCTGGCGTGTTGTGTTGGCTAGAGAAAGTACATTGGCTAAAACAAAAACAACAGGCAATATTTTGGACCAGGGCAGCTTGCGAAATACTAATGCGAGCGTGACTGTGAAGCCGGTAATCACAAGTGCGATCGAGCCGGTCGTAATACTTGCCGTCATTGCCTGTGATGAGGGCAGGGTGCCGTCGAAGCCCGGTAATGTCAGATGGGCTTGATGGGAAATATTAGAGACCAGCCACATAGGAACACCAAAGACAATCATGCAGATCGGAACGAAAATGCTTCCCG
>JACMKL010000578.1 GCA_014380105.1 Candidatus Melainabacteria bacterium | reverse complement strand
TGCTAAAAACTTTGGACCGAGATTTGGCTCTATCCGGACGTGCACATTTTATAAGAGGACTTTGCTTTGATCGGCAATTGCAAACCCTTGAGGCACGCGAACATTATTCGATCGCCTTAAAACATCGCGAAAAGGTGCTGCCGGCTTATGATGTAGAAATTGCTCGCAGTCTTGCCAAATTAGCAAAAGTGTCCGAACCTAAAATCGCAAGAGAGCATTTGCAGCGCGCACTCGGAATTTACAGCAAAATGTTTGACCCGAACAGTCACCAGGTGGCCTGGGCTAACATGCTTCTCAGCGCCCATTACAGAGAAGTGGGTGAACTTGGAGCAGCGAAACAACGAGTTGAAACAGCAATTCGTCAATGCCGTTCCGCTCTAGAAAAGGAACTCAGTGTCGAAGAGCAGAACCGCGCTAGAACTACTCTAATACGAGCACTTCTGATGAGAGGTCAAATTAGTCAACAAAGTTTAGCTTCACTGAACTCGCAGAAGAAGACAATTCCCGGCAACAGAGCGATAACGAAAGAAACTCGCAATGACTATATTGAAGCCCTCAAGCTAGCAGAGCAAATGAATCCTAAGTCTACTGTCAAAGAGGGAGATGATCTGCTAGTCCACTTGCTTGCCGAAAGCGCCAGTGATTTAAGGACGCAATGGAGAAAGTCGCGACCAGCTTTCGAATTTGGAAATTTCACAGAAGCACCATTAGTCAAGCGCGCAAAGGCGCAATATGCCCGTGCACTGGCGATAAATGCTCGATATCCAGGAACTGATGCTGACAAAAAGTCTGCGGAATTTTACCTATCCCTCGGAAAAATAGCCTCAGAAACATCAGATTTTCCCACTGCCAGGCGGCTATACACTGAGGCGCAAATTCTTAGCGATCGAGCAAATGGAGTCGATAGTGATAACAGCGCTCTGATAAGAACCGCTGTGGCAACTCTAAATCTTAAATCTGGTTCGTCAAAGTAGTTAGCAGATTTTCTTCTGCAGTACTTAATGTAAGGCTATTGGGATCAATGTCTAGCAATCCAAAAATTGCTCGCCTTTGAATGTCTCCAAAGTTTGGATGTTCTGTGTAGATATTATCGAACCAAAATACGGGCACGCCGCTGTCTATTAAGCGCATTTGAATCTCTTTGATAAGATCGGAACGCTGCGCTAACTTCAGAGCGGTAACGTTTCTTTTGAGTGCGGTAACAGCGACTGCGCCCTGAGCTTCTCCAATAGACCATTCAATTGGATGCAATCTATACGAGCCATTTGTCACATGTGTGGTTGAAATATTTTTGCAGGCTGGTAGCAAATTGGTGGCATCTCTGGGAATCAAGGCGCCCAGAGGAATTTGAAAATGACGAGTCGACTGTGCTGCCCCTTCGACATCCTGGTCGCCGTGTATGTCTACCGGATAGTGACCAATGCCGACCGAGTCGGGGAAGTTTTGCGCTCGCGCACCACTATTGGTGGCAACCACAATTTCCCTTTCGACAATCGTATGCAAACCAACAATTCTTCTTGATTCGCGAATGTATGGATATTTTGAAAAACCGTCGTCTGTGTCAAGAGTTTTCAAATCAAGGCGAAACTCTGGATAGCCTTTACCACCCTCGTCTCTGGGCGCTTCGGTTTGAAGCCAGTATAAAAATCCAAGACTTAGTGCTTTGGCCAGTGCCAGACGTTCTGCTTGTGTCTGTGCATCCACGTCGATTATGTTTTGCTTCCTGAGATCATTACTGTCCCAATTGATCATCGCCAGATCATTTGGTTTTTCTTCCTTGTCAAATAATTTTGCCGCAATCAGTCTTCTGTATTCCCAGAAAGGCAATTTTTCGATGCCAAGCTCTTCGCCAGTGCCTTTCAGCCGGGCTTTGAACATCGGATAATTTTGCAGGGAGAATTTGCCTTGCTCGTTGAATTCGTCATAGTGAGCTGGTTTTTCAATGACAAAATTTCCTTCCGGCATTAACTCAATTACAAATGGATAAGTTAAATCCTGGACATTTCCCGGATTTGCTTCCATGGGAGCGTGCGCTTCGCCTGTGGTGGCAAAGGATTCTGCTCCACTTCGATACTCGACTCCTGAAAGCGGCAGAAGGTCTCCAAGTTCGGTAGCGTCGATGACAATTTTGGCTTTTATACGTGAAGATTTGCCGGAACTTAGATTAATGAAATCGACGAATTCAAGACTAGTCAGACCATCATCTTTCTTAGTTTCGACATAGACCGCTTTCTCTCTCAATAAAATTTGCAGTTGATCACTATCTACAAATGGTTTTAAAAGTCGATCAATTTCTTCAACAGCTATTTTGGGTTCGAACGCAAGCCAGCTCACCCAGCAATCACCAGGATTTAGCCAGGGTTCTTGATTTGCTGATTCCGTTAGTTTGTAATCTGTTTTGTAGCGGGCTCTAATTGCACGCCGAAATTTCTGATAGCTAAGTGACGAACCTGTTGTTTCCGCAAGAGGGTTTTCATCAAGCGCAGAAACACCTTGCGCTGTCATTTGACCGCCCAGCCAATCTGTTTCTTCCGTAAGAATAATCTTTGGTTTTACATATGATTTGTCTTCGGCTTTCAATTTGTTCGCCAAGGTTAGAGCCGAAAGTGCGGTCGAAACACCGCCTGTTCCTCCGCCCACAATCAAAATGTCACACTCTAAATTATTTTCTGGAACTTCGACTGCGAAAGTTCTAACGGCATCAAGGGGATGTGCAATGTTTACGTCCTGGACGTCTACGATCGTAAATTTCGTGGGTCGCATTTCTTTGGTAGCCAAGGTCAAGATGTGTATTTGGAGATTTAGTGAAATATAGCACTGTGACAGCGAATGAGATTCTCATGACGCTCAAGTAACGCGTCAACTTTCAAAATGAGGTTTTTGAGGTTAATCCTGGTATTCTATGCGCCTAGCGTAGGTTTTCGGCGTCGCAGTCGAGTGTGTCCGGGAGTGAGTAAATGAGCGAAACAGTCATGGAAGCAGGTCTGGGAATTAGTGCCGACGTTATTAAACGGGCAGAGAAGATCTCGCTTTTGCTTATGGATGTAGACGGAGTTTTGACTGATGGCTCGCTCTATTACATTCCTGGCGCAAGCGGCGAAGCTGTCGAATTTAAAGCCTTTAATTCACTGGACGGTCTCGGACTTCATTTCTTGAACGCATGTGGAATTAAGACCGGCGTCATCAGTGGACGCGACTCATTTGCCACCAGCGAGCGTGCGCGCATTTTGAAAATGTCATATGTATATCAGGGCAAGTTGAAGAAAATTCCTTCATGGGAAGAAATTCTCAAAGATAGCGGCTTGTCGGGCGAAAGCGTCGCTTTCATCGGTGATGATTTCACTGATATCCCGCTCTTCAATCGCTCAGGATTAGCCTGTGCGGTCGCAAATGCCCGGCCGGAAGTCAAACAGCATGCGCACTATGTCACC
>JACMKL010000577.1 GCA_014380105.1 Candidatus Melainabacteria bacterium | reverse complement strand
TCACGTGCCCATTCGAGAGCGTCTAATCCTGTCGACTCGCGCCCACCTTTGATGAGAACGTCCCAACCAATCCCGCTGTCTTTTTTCCGCGCGTCAATTGCAACGACGCAACATTGTGATCCAAATTGAGTAGCGACTTCGTCAACCAGATCTGGTCGCTTTACCGCTGATGTATTCATGGAGACTTTGTCGGCGCCTGCGTTGAGGAGGCTGGTTACGTCGGCAACAGTTGCTACGCCACCACCGACAGTGAATGGAATCGAGAGATTGTCGGCAATGCGCTCAACCAATTCAAGCATTGTGCTGCGCCCTTCGACTGAGGCTGTTATGTCGAGAAACATCAATTCATCAGCGCCCTGGCTCTCATAAAGAAGTCCAAGTTCTACCGGACAACCCATGTCGCGAAGATTGGAGAAATTAACGCCTTTGACTGTGCGCCCATCTTTTACGTCGAGGCACGGAATAATTCTCTTAGTAATCATCGGCGCGCCCCCCGCAATTTCTGATCACTCGAAAAGGTACTAACCGATTGAACCCACTGATTCAGCAAGGCTTTACCGAAGTCTCCGCTTTTCTCAGGGTGAAACTGAAAAGCAGTGATATTATCGCGGGCCACAGCGGCACAGAATGGTCCAAAATAATTTGCAGAATAAAGAATGTCACTGGGCTCAAGTGGCTCTGCGACGTAAGAATTGACGAAGTAAACATAACCTTCCTTCCAATCAGGCGATGTCGGATTGATCTGATTCCAGCCGATTTGAGGAATTTTCCCCTGCCTGAATTTCACCACTTTGCCGGGCAGAAGACCAAAGCCCGCTACTGAAGATTCTTCGCTTCCCTCAAAAAGAATTTGCATACCAACGCAGATGCCGAGATAAGGAGTGCCTTCTCGCACCAATTTGAGAATGAGCTGGTCAAAATTGTCATTGCGCAGACTGTTCATGACGGCGCCAAAATTGCCGACGCCTGGAAGAATAATTGGTTTTGTACCATCTGGCGGATAGACTGGATTGACCAATCTATACGGGATTTGCATGCGGCGAAGACAGCGACTGACACTACCTAAATTGCCACCAGCAACATCAACGAGGTCGACTTCGACTTTAGTTTTCATCCAGCATTCCTTTAGTGCTGAGATACTGAACACCCGGAAGTGGCGTAATTGCTTCTCGAAAAGCCCGCGCCAGACCTTTGAATGAAGCTTCAATCACGTGGTGGTCGTTGTCACTTTCAATCATATTGATATGGAGAGTCGCTCTCAAGCCATCAACAAAACCTTTGTAGAATTCGCGGAATAAATTCGGATCCATGTGCCCGACTTCGAAATTACCGAATTGCACTTTCCAGGCCAGATTGCGTCTTCCACAAATATCAATTGCCACAAGCACAAGGCTGCCGTCCATTGGGAAAGTAAAACAACCGGCTCGCTGAATGCCTTTAAATCCACCCAGCGCTTTGAAAATTGTTTCACCGAGAACAATTCCGGTATCTTCAATCAAGTGATGCGGATCAACTTCGACGTCACCAGTTGCTTCGATAACAAGTCCAAAGCGTCCGTGTACAGCAAAAGCTTCTAGCATGTGAGAAAGGAAAGGCAATGATGTTTTGATTGAAACAACCGAAGGATCATCAAGATCCACCGAAATTGAAATACTGGTCTCTTTGGTGTTGCGGGTTATTGCAGCTTTTCTAGATGCCACCGCAGATGATGCAACCAATTTTGCTTCTTCAGATTGAGTACTATTTGTGACTACATTTTTCATAGCTGAAATACCTTTTCGAGTTGACTCATTTCCTGAATTATCATCTGCCCGCCGGCTTCTTTGAGAGCCGCCTCAGAAGCTGAAGTGGTGATGCCTATGCGCTCTACACCAGCATCACGCCCGGCCATCATGTCGTCGACCGAGTTGCCTATATAGATACCCTGGGCGAGGTTGAAATCTACCATGTTGCGAAGAATATAATCCGGAGCAGGTTTTAGCGCGCAACCGGGGACGTCATCAGCACAATAGACACGCTTAAACACCGGGTCGAGGCGGTCGCCCCAGACTTTAGAGTATTCGAATCGAGAGCGCCCAGTGACAATAAAAATTGGATATCTTTCGCCCAATTTTTTCAAAGCCTGGAATGTCCAGAGCAAAGTTTCTGTTTGCATCGCCAGAGTAAGATATAGAGCCAGAGCTTCCGGCCCGATTTCCTGCACGCTTGTTGGGACGCCTCGTCTGCGCAAGAGTTCGACAATCGAGACCCAATCGTCGTTATATCCACCTTCCTCGCGCAATTTTTGCAGTTCCTTCTCAACCAAAGGTTTGCCTGAATGTTTTTCGACCATCAAAGCAACCGTCTGGTCAAAGCTTTCACTTGTATCAACCAATGTGCCGTCCAGATCAAAAATCACACCATAGCTTGCACAAAAACTGTCGAGAGCATCTAGAAATGCCGATTGTTCACTTTCAGTACCAATCGAAACGCGTACGCGCCCCCACATAGGATCCGAGTCACCGAGAGGAAATACAGAGGCGCTGCGATTGCGCACTAGAACATTTTTGTTTCGAGCAAATTCACAAAATTTCTCTGCGTTTATTCCCATCGAGAGTAGGACTGAGTTGCCCGCTCCATCACGCACCTTAAACTGGCGCTTTTCCAACTCTTTAACGAGTAAGGCTTTCCGCGCTGATACGGCTCCAACATAGGCTTGCACGGCATCTGGACGATCAAGCAATTTGTTGGCGGTCCAGACTGCAGAAGCGTTGACACCATAAGGTAGGGCAACGCGACCAAAGTAATCGATCAGTTGTGGTTGAGCAAACACGCACCCCAGCCGAAGTCCAGCCATCCCCCAGGCTTTTGAAAAAGTTTTGGTGACGACGAGATTGCTGTAGGTCGAGACAAGATTTACAAAGGTTGTCTGAGCAAACTCGGCGTAAGCTTCATCGATAACAATCAATGTCTCAGGATATTGACTGCACCACTCTTCTACTTTGTATTGCGGAATCTGAGCACCCGTTGGATTTTCAGGGGTGGCAAAAATTGCCAGCTTCGCACCTTCTTTTAATGCCTGATCGATACCTTCGAGATTAAAGTCGAGGTTGGGCAAAACTTTTACAGCACGCAGCTTGGCACCAGCCAATAACAAACAATGAGGAAACATCGAGAAGCATGGCGTCGAGATAATGGCAGTATCTTCGCCCGGCTCGATATATGTATTGCAAATTACTGAAATGCCATCATCACTGCCGTTTGTGAGTAAAAGAGTGTTTTCAGAAACACCATAGAAAGCGGTCAGCCGTCTTTTGAAATCTGCATACTCCGGATAAGCGCTGGTCCAGTCGGGAGGCATTCCATCAGGATATGAATCAGGATATCCTTCGGTATTTTCACAAAAATCAAGCCTGACAAAGTCGCGGCGCCCTTCTTCCGGACGTCCATAAGGAGGCAAATCCAGGACGACACGTTTTGGCATCACGGTTTTGGTTTGCTGCGAAACTATTTGCGCATTATTTTTCACTTGCATATTCTCTTTTTAACGATGCAGTGATATAACGCTTAGCTGCTTCTGCATTGAGATTTTCAGAATTAATTAATTCTTCTGCTTCACGTTGTTGTTCAGCTTGAGCGAAGGTAAAGAAAGCATCAACAATGCTGGGCTTATCGAGAATTTTGTCCAAGTTGGTTTGATTAATAAAAT
>JACMKL010000576.1 GCA_014380105.1 Candidatus Melainabacteria bacterium | reverse complement strand
AATGTCGAAGCGGGCTTTGTTATTGGAGAGAAGCCTTGCTGCTGTAGATAATTCGCTACCAATAAGTTATACAAGTATTTGGACTGATGCACTCGAGACGCAATTTTCTGCGACTCATTTTATGCCGCTTAAGACCGCGTCAGTTTTGCAAAATGGACGCTACCAGGTTCGCATGCAACTTGCTTCTGGCGGATTGTCGGCAGTTTACTTGGCGAAGACTGAAACGGGCAATCGAGTAGTTTTAAAGGAGTCAGTACTTCCAATTGATACTGATCAGCGCACGAAAAAGAAAGCGAAAGAACTGTTCGAACGAGAAGGGAAATTGCTTGCGAGGCTCGATCATCCTCAAGTGGCAAAGGTGCTGGATTTCTTTGTTGAAAATGGTCGTGATTATTTAGTTTTGGAATTCATTCCTGGTGTGTCCTTAAGACAGTACATCAGGTCTAATTCAAAGCGAGATTTAGCACTAATTGCAAATTGGTCTTATCAAATTCTGCAGATAATTGACTATCTTCATGCGCTTCAACCCCCTGTCATTCACCGTGACCTTACTCCCGACAATCTACTTGCTACAGATGACGGCAAAATTGTATTGATTGATTTCGGTGTCTCCAACGAGTTTGTCAGCAAAGCAACCGGCACATTAGTAGGCAAACAGGCATACATTCCGCCGGAGCAATTTAGAGGTAAAGCAGAGCCGAAAAGCGATATTTATGCTTTCGGTGCCACACTATATTTTTTACTCACGGGAGAAGATCCAGTTCCACTCTCGATTTCCAATCCCTCAACAGTGACAAATGGTATTCCAGCTGCTTTGAATGAACTGGTTGTGCACTGCACTCAAACTGACCCAGATAGTCGTCCCACAGCTGCCGAAGCTGCTGTGCGAGTTAAACAGCTAGTCGACAATGGTATTCATTAATGGATAGGCGTTGGCATGTTCTGAAATTGCCTTCCAGTCAACCGTCACTTGGAAGATTTGTTCTTCACTATAATCCCGAGCGAACTGTATTTACTGGCGCTGTCGCTTCGGATATGCAGCGCTTTTTCGGCGCATTCATCGTCTTAATAGCTGTGATATCAGTTGTACTGTCGGTAGGTTTGTTCAACAATTTGATGCTAGCTGCAATACTCCTACTTCCACTGCTATTTCTGCTGGCACTTGATGTCAGCCGCCCGACAAATATTGAGTATTCTCCTGATGGGTTTCGAATTCACTGGCTGCACAATCTTTTTCTTCACGTTGGACCATGGATTAAGTGGGACAACGTGTTGGCTGTGAAATACACCCAAGCTAATCTACCGGGTATCAAGAAGGCTGACTGCTTTGAGATTACAATCGATATGTCTGCGGAGCACGACTTCATGTTTGAAGTGATGAGTACTTCGATTACTTCGAGAGTAGAAGATAAGAAACTAACACTACGCCTTTTGGAATGCGGTTTTTTCAATGAGTCTGATCGACAGTCTTTTGTTTCTGCATTGAAAAAGTTTGTTCCTTCCGAACGCAGCAGTCTTGATTTGCTTGTTTGCGAGAATTTTGGCGAAGTACCTTCGTATACGGCTATTTGGCTTGATTCACTTCAAGGTGTTCGCGATGCAGGTGATACTACATTGCCGAATGGAACGCTATTAGCAGATGGAAAATACAAAGTTTTGAGCCGCCTAGGTTCGGGAGGACAGGCGGTTGTATACGATGCCATTGCAATGTCTGCTGAGAACGCAAGCGATGAAGCTTGCGTACTAAAGGAATTTGTTTTACCGATTCGCGGCGGTAGTGATATAAAACGTCGCGCCGTTGAGAATGTTCAACGCGAAGCTAATCTGTTAAAGAGTTTCTCCAACAAGAACATCGTAGAGTTTCGCGACATATTTACGGAAGGACCGCGCGCATATCTTGTAATGGAGCGCATTTTTGGCATGTCACTGCGTCGCTTCGTTGAGAAAAATGGTGCATTATTAGAGCCGCAAACGATCCAACGCGCAATTGAGATGTGCGAACTCTTGGCGTTTTTGCATAGCTGCGAACCTCCGATTATCCATCGCGATTTTACGCCTGAAAATTTGATGTTGACTGACGAGGGACAGCTTAAATTGATTGATTTCAATGTGGCCTACCGCCTGGAATCGACGTCCACGAGGACAGTGGTTGGCAAACATGCGTATGTTCCACCGGAACAGTTTAGAGGAAAACCTACTATTCAGAGCGATATTTATGCGCTTGGTGCAACGCTTTTCTTTTTGCTTACTGGTCAGGATCCAGAACCAATATCTAAATCTGATCCAAGAGAACTCTGTCCGCTTATAAGTGCTGAGTTTTCAGAAATGGTTATGAAAGCTACCGAGCCAGATGCGGAATGCCGCTATTTGTGCGCAGCAGCATTGAAAGACGATCTCATGGAAATCTGCGGGCTTGACAGATATTAGGCAAAGTCGCTTAATGGTGACTGATTGAAGGAGTTTGTCGTGACGGAATGCAGTTTCTGTTCAGCCCGCGCATCCAGTCGTAAGCGTTTAGTGAGGACTTCAGTATCTGTCTTCATTTGTTCTGCCTGTGCACGAAGTGGGCTCAATCAGATTTTGTCGCGCGTTATCTCCGACGACTTTGTGGATAAGTCTGTAGTTTGTTCGTTATGCGATTTCACTTTTCCAGAAATTAAATGCTTGAATAGCGGAGCACTTAGTGTTTGCTTATTCGATCTAACAGATTGCTGTAGGATTTTAGAAATGGAAGTGAATTCTTCAAATGAAAGAACAGTTCATTTTCCAAACAGTTCTGGCCTTAAGGCATGGCAGCCTATCATTTGCAAGATATTTGGGACAAACGAATTGTTTGATGAGGCCGTTCTTCTAGATGATCCCGAAATGCCAATATCCATATCTAAATGCGGAAATGGTTTCCAAATTGGGCAAGAGGTACCAGCTTTCTTTATTGGTATGGTGCAAGGACGCCTTTTAGCCTTTCCAGATATTCCGGAAATCGTAAATGACCCACGGTCTAATGTTCAGCACTCAGACAACGTCGACATGCATCGCAACTAATTCTCTCAGTGTTATCAGATGCCTCAATTAGGACTTTGGTCTGGTTAAATTTTGCGCGCAATCAAATCATAATTGCGTCCATTGAAATCATAGTTTTTCACGACTTTCATGTCCAACTTTTTGATGTGAGCCGCCAGAGAACGAGGATTTTCGCTTTCGACAAACGCTACTGCAATATCGAAATTTGATCTAATCTCTTCGAAGAGGGCTGAATAGAGTTGTTCGAAAAGCCCCTTGCCACGCTGATCATGCGCTAGGCAAATGGGACCAGTGATAACACATCTGCTTTGCATGAGCGGTACACCTTCAAGCGAAACGCTTTTCAGAAGGTCGGACAAAAAGTCTGTTAGTGGCATTCCTTTAGTGGATTCTAGCCGCGATGAACAGAGATAACCGAAAACAATTCCATTATCTTCGGCCACCATAACCGCAACGCTCTGATCAAATTTCTCGAAGGTCTCCGCTGAGAATTCGCCCTGCACGAAGCCATCTTTGAGAGTT
>JACMKL010000575.1 GCA_014380105.1 Candidatus Melainabacteria bacterium | reverse complement strand
CATTCTGGCAACGGGTATGCTCTATACAGGCCTAGACCCAGTGGCAGGAGGCTTTAACTATCCTAACGAATCTCCGAATTATGCAGTTTATAAATGCAAAGACGAACGCTATCTTGCGGTTGCATCACTGGAAAAACCGTTTTGGAAAAAGTTTTGCCAGTTGATAGAACGAAAAGACCTCATTTCAAAAGTAGTTAAAGCTGATGATAAGGAGCTTCGAGATGATCTGGCTGCCGAGATAGCCAAGAAAACATTGGCAGAATGGACCATCATATTTGATGGCAGCGATTGTTGTGTATCACCTGTCAGCACAATTCAGGAAGCGCTCATGCATCTTCCAACCCGCGAGAGAAAACTATTGGTCAATGCCTCACACCCGACACTAGGCATGGTTCCGCAGATGACGACTCCTGTCTTCATGCGCAGCAAAGATGAGGACAAAAATATTGCACGTGATGAAGCCACTCATGACGCAAAAACAATTTTGTCAAATCTTGGAATTTCAGATGAAGAGATAGACGTACTTATGCAATCGCAAACAGTCGGTTAAGCACTGGCAAAATTAATTGATAGGCCGCGCGTGCTCCTGCCAGTGCGAATCTTTGAGCCCTTTTTTATATATTTTCCCACTGCCTGTTTTCGGCAATGCGTCAATAAATTCCACCGCTCGCGGTGCCTTATAAGCAGCCAACCGAGTTCGAATAAATGCGATAACTTCTTCTTCCGTGAGTTTTGAATCTGCCTTTTTGACTATCACAGCTTTGACTTTCTCGCCCCATTTCTGGTCAGGAATGCCAAAAACAGCGCATTCCACAACATCGGGATGTTCGTAAATTGCGTATTCGACTTCTGTTGAATAAACGTTCTCGCCACCAGTGATGATCATGTCTTTCTTTCGATCGACTATATTTACTGACCCTGTTGAATCCATCACAGCCAGGTCGCCTGTGTACAGCCAACCGCCACGAATAGTGGCTTCTGTCGCTTCCTTCTGTTTCCAATAACCAGGTGTGACAGAAGGTCCGCGCACCACAATTTCACCGACATCAATGTCGTCACAATCGACATGCGTGCCATCTTCGCGAATTACTTTCAGTTCCACCCCAATAAAAGTCCTGCCTGTGCGACTTATTACTGTCAGCTTCTGATCAAGACTGGCATCTTTCATTGAAGAAGGCGGTTTACTGATTGTCAAAAATGGACTTGTTTCTGTCATTCCATAAAATTGTAGATATTCGCATTCAAAAGCAAGACATGCACGTTTCACGATTTCCGGGGCAACAGGAGAACCTGCCGTCATCAAGAATTTCAAATCAGGAAATTTGCGGTCGGCTAACGAGGGGCTGTTGAGCATGGAATTTAGCATCGTCGGAACAAGTGCTGTTTTGGTAACTTTTTCGGCAACGAGCAAATCAAGTACAGCTTCGGGCTCAAAATAAGAGACAAACACATGTCTGGCGCCAGCCCAGGTTGCGGCAAAAACAGACCAGGCATCAAGTAAGTGAAACATCGGTCCAATGTGAGCCCATGTATCTTCATCAGTCAAACCAAGCTCTGTCAAAGACGCCAGGGCGTGGGAAGCGACGTTGTCGTGCGTGAGCATCACACCTTTTGCCTTCCCTGTGGTGCCACTGGTGTAATAAAGCTGAGCCAGGTCCGCCCCGGCAATTATTCTTTCTGGAAGATGAGCATCAGCCGTTTCGATAAAAAGCTCAAGATAGGCTTTATGCCAGTTGTCTACAGCTGGCGGTTCTGTACCAATGAATATTATTTTGAGATCTTTCAGGTCCGCGCCAAGCTCGCTGTCGAGTGCATTTTTCAGCAAATCATAAAAGTCTTGATGGACAATTAGAGCCTTAGACTCACTATCTATGAGGATTGTCGCTATTTCGCGAGCGGCAAGGCGAAAATTGATAGGATTTAAAACAATTCCGCTGACGGCGCACGCATAGTAGGACTCAAGATATTGATGTCCGTTCGGACAGACAATACCGACTGTTTCACCCTGCAAAATTCCCATAGCCGCCAGACCCGCAGCTAAGGAAGCGACTGACTGACCGAATTCTTTGTAGGTTGAGCGCTTTTCGCCATCAACATACGCTTCACTATCGGCATGAACAGCCGCCGCACGGCGCAGAGAAAGTGACAGGTCCAAGACGTAACCTCCGGGCTAACAGATTTAAGCAAAAACGGGTCACCAAAGCATATATTCAGCTCTTGGAAATGTAGCCGTAAAGGTCAAACGCCTCTGTGAGATTAGCTTAAGTTCAGGCGCAGGGAAATTTCCGGCAAAAGTGGATCATTTGCTTGCGGTTTAAGGGATTTGCCAAATCTATTGATATATTGACTGAATCGTTTTGTGGTCAAGGATCAGTTCGCCTCGACCTCGATGAATGGGCGCTCTTGCCTGCGGCGGACAATCAAAAACAAGGTGAAACAATGGGACAAGTGATTGACAAGACTTATAACGGCCTCAAGGTTCCTCAAGGTGAAAAAATTACTTTCGCCAACGGCAAACCAGTCGT
>JACMKL010000574.1 GCA_014380105.1 Candidatus Melainabacteria bacterium | reverse complement strand
GCGCCTCCCAGAATGGATTGCTTAAAGCGCAAGCAAATCCAACCCAACAAATTCAGCAGCAAGGTGGAAACACCTGGAGTGCTCCACCAAATTCTATAAATCCTGGCAACACAGATCCAAATTACGGAACTAGAGTTGAAGGGTCCGCGGCGATGTCACCGGTTGGTCTGGTTGTGACAACAACTGATTCTGTTGACGGCTACAGAATTCGGGAATATCGCGGTATCGTGCGTGGTGTTATGGTGCGTGAACCTAATACAATTCAAAGTTTCAAAGCTGGCTTCCAGGGAATGTTCGGAGGCAAAATTGGAGCCTACATCAAGAGCTGCGAACAAGGTCGGCAGGCGGCATATGACACGATGGTCCAGCAGGCACAAAGTCGCGGAGCAAATGCAATCGTAGGAGTTCGATACGATTCGGATGCCTTTCAGGGTGGCTCCAATGATTTCGGAACTGAAGTTGTTTGCTACGGAACAGCAGTTCTGGTTGAGGCAAAGCCTTAGATACTGGTCGTTTTAAAAGCCCACAAATTGAAACCGAGCCATTGCTGACTCGGTTTCTGCCCTTAAAATTGTCGACTTCAGCGCAATTCTGCACCAAATCCGGTGATTGTGACTACCCTATGCAGCACGTCGCAGATCGGCGCGGCGAGCATTGTCACGCGCTACACTGTTGGCACGGGAGACACTATTAATATCTCTAATAGAAGGTAGCAAACCTTCTGGATTTTTCACAGGATCAAAACCTGATGCTCTCTGAAGACGCTCCAGAGCTACTTCTATCGGATCAACTTCAGGAGTTACCGCGGTCGTGAAAAACTCTCTTAAGGATGCAAGCAAAGTCATTGTTGCTTGTTCCATCTTTAAAGCTTTGTTCGGTTTAGTTAGTACTCGTCCGCTCATTACAGCCACCTCTTTCTGAAATTGAACAACACCCACATTTGCTGTTCTGTATCCAAAGACTTCGACTGTATGCGAATGTTCCTCACAACCAACTGCTTGACTTCTCAATGTTTTCTGAAAGTTAAATGGTGAAAATGCGCAAAACAAGAGCCTCACCAGCGCTGCAGAGAAAATCTATATACGCAGGATATGCAAATCTTTTTTCGAAAACGCCCTCTACCAGAGATAACAGCGCTCATTTTTTGGAAGCATCATCTTATTAGGTGATTTAACACTGAAAGCTTTTTCGAACGCATCCATATTCGCAAGTGTGCCATTGACGCGGAACTTAGGAGTTGGATGCGGATCGGTGGCTGCCATCATGTGTTCTTTTTCAGGACGAATGTTAGTAGCCCAGGCTTGAGCAAACGAAATAAAGAAACGCTGCTCTGGCGTGAAACCATCAGCATCTGGTTTACGCGGACTGTCGCCAAGAATTTTTTGAAGTGCCTTGTATGCAATGGTTAAACCACCCAGATCAGCGGCCGCTTCGCCAGCCACCAACTTTCCTTTTAGATGAGTATCACCAACAACTACATATCCGTCGTATTGCTTTTCAATTAAAGCTATACGTTCCTTAAAGCGGGTCAAATCACCCTCAGACCACCAGTTTTTCATGTTGCCTTTGGCATCGAATTTGCTGCCCTGGTCATCAAAACCATGAGTCATTTCGTGACCAATCACCATGCCCATTGCACCAAGATTAGTGGCGTCATCGGCTTTTGGATCAAAAATTGGTGGCTGCAAGATGCCTGCAGGGAAGACGATTTCATTCATCTCACTCCAGTAGTATGCATTAACAGTTTGCGGAGTCATCAACCACTCCGAGCGATCAACAGGCTTGCCTATTTTTGCAAGATTTCTATCAAACTCAAATTTCTCAGCGCGCAAAACATTCGCAAGATAAGATTCACGATTGATTTTAAGAGTCCCGTAATCGCGCCACTTGTCGGGATAGCCTATTTTTGCAGCAAACGCATCCAATTTTGCGATGGCATTTTTTCGAGTCGCTTCGTCCATCCATTCCAATGTCGTAAGGTCTTCTTTCAATACCTCACGTAATTTTTGAACTAGCAAAAGTGACTTCGCTTTCGCCTCAGGTGTGAAGGCTGTACGCACATAAATCTGTCCAACTGCCTCGCCCATAGCATGATTAGTTGCGTTGACGACACGCTTCCAGCGCGGCAAATTCTCTTTCTTACCAGTCAAAATTTTGCCGTGGAACTCAAAATTCTGATCAACAAATTTTGACGAAAGATATGGTGCAGTGTTATCGATTAAATGCCAGCGCAAATAATCTTTCCAGGCACTGATTGGAACAGCAGACAATTGATGATCCAACTTCTTGAAAAATTCAGGCTGTCCAACGTTAACTTCATGTATTCCAGGAAACCCAATTTCAGAGAAATAAGTTGACCAGGAAAAACGTGGTGTCATCTCAGTTATCTGAGCAACATTCATCTTGTGATAAATTTTCTCGGGATCACGCAGGTCTGTGTTTGCCATGGAAGCTTCAGCAAGTGCTGTTTCTATTTCCATGATTTTTTCAGCCCGCTTACGTGCATCGGTCGCCTCGATGCCAAGCAGAGTTAGCATTTTAGTGATGTGATTAACGTATTCGATGCGAATCTTTTTGAAGCGCTCTGCCTGATTGAAGTAATAGTCCTTCTCAGGCAGACCAAGACCGCCTTGAAAAGCTTGCCCAATCACTACTGTGGCATCTTTAAAATCCTGACCCGACGAGAACGAAAACAGCGCATTGATGCCGAAAGTATGTAGATGTGCAAGGTCTATGCGTAGATCATCCAAGGTTTTTATGGAATCAATTCGGCTGAGCTCATCTGCGATAGGCTTAAGATCTTCAGCTTCGAGCTTTTTTACGTCCATGCCTACTTCGTAGAAGTCACCGATTTTCTGATCGGGTGTGCCAGGCTTATTTGTCTTTTTGGCCGCATCTTCTAATAGGTTTCTGACCAGGGTCAAATTTTTGTCATTGATAATGTTTAGAACGCCCCATTTGTCATATTCGCCCGGAATGGGAGTGTTTTTCAGCCAAACACCATTGGCATATTGATAGAAGTCGTCAGACGGGGAAGTAGTCTTATCGATACTTGCAACAAACCCATCATTAGATTGACTTGGTTGGGTCAATTGAGTTTTCGTCGTTTTCGTCTCACTAATAGAAGGAACGGAATTTGCTTTCGATTTAGTAATCGACGCCGCCTGCAAAGAGTTAGCAATTCCTCCAACAGTTGTCAGAGCAATACTGGCTGCAATTGCAACGAAAAAAACTTTCTTACTTGCCATGTCTTCCTTCCCAGAACTATCCGTCCCAAAGTCTAACAGTTTGCTCAAAAACACGCCGAAAGGTGCCGGGCTTTGCCGAAATTACACTTGATAAGTGTTTTATTCAAAAAAATACGCGCAAAACGAAAACGAATTTTAACTAGACTTTACCAACCATGTCAGGCACCGATTTTCGGTCACCTGTCCGGGGTCTGAAAAAATAGACGTTTAGAAGATCAATAATTTAGTGAATATCAGTCGATGTGCAAAGCAGAAAAGCATCGTAGATAAATCTATGCGTGCGATAATGCTGCCTTGATAATCCATTTTTTTTCCGGTATTTCGCATGAATAATAAACTTTTTGTTGGTAACCTTTCGTTCAAACTCTCAGAAGCAGAACTCGAATCGATGTTCGGTGAATTTGGCACCGTCGTTTCCTGCTCCATACCGACCGACCGCGAGACCGGTAGAAAACGGGGATTCGCATTCGTTGAAATGTCCAGCCAAGCTGAAGCTGAAGCTGCCATTAAAGGCCTTAACGGCCGCGACTGTGAAGGTCGCCAAATCGCAGTAAGCATCGCTCAACCAAAGCCTAAAGGCGGCGGAGGCGGCGGTGGTGGTGGCGGCGGCGGTCGTAGATACTAAATCTCGACTGAGCTTTCACTTAGCTAAGTAAATAAGAGGGGCAAGCCAAACGGCTTGCCCTTTCTGTTTCTAAACTTCTTTTCTACTCAGAAATACTTCTGATTGCATGGAATCTTGTGTCTATCAGCATATGATCTATTTGAAGCAAATCAAACTGTAGCCCTGGAAATCCCATATGCAGACTATATCCTCTGAAATTGAGCAACTTCGTGAGGTAGTCGCGCGACACTGGGGTATCCATGAATTACGCCCGCTTCAAGAACCAGCGATGTGCTCGGTTCTCGCTGGACGTGATTCACTCGTAGTCATGCCAACAGGCGGGGGAAAATCTCTCTGCTTTCAAGCGCCCGCAGTTTTGCGGGGAGATTGCACAGTTGTTATTTCACCTTTGATATCCCTGATGAAAGATCAGGTGGATGGGTTAAAAGCCTCAGGCATTAATGCCGTGATGTTGAACTCCTCACAAACTTTTGAAGAGCGTCAGATAAATGAGCGTGAGGTGGTCAACGGAAACGTGCGATTGCTTTTCGTCTCGCCAGAGAGACTGGTCATGACCGACATGCATGACCTTCTGCGCAAAATCGATGTGCGAACATTTGCAATCGACGAAGCGCATTGCATCAGCCATTGGGGACACGATTTCCGTCCGGAATACAGACAGCTTCGCTTACTCGGAAAGAAATTTCCGAAAGCGTCCATTCACGCGTATACAGCAACGGCAACTGAGCAAGTTAGACACGACATTATTGAACAGCTAGGGTTGCGCGATCCTGAAATCTTGGTCGGTAATTTCGACCGCGGTAATTTGACCTATCGAATAATTTCTCGTCGCGGTGGTTTGCTACAACAGGCGCTAAATGTAATTGAAAGACACAAAGGCGAAGGCGGGATCATTTACTGCATTCGTCGTGCCGAAGTCGACGAACTCACGCAATCATTGAAGAAAGAAGGTGTCAAAGCGATGCCTTATCATGCTGGTTTAACACCGGATGAGCGGTCGTCAACCCAAGATGCATTTTCGGAAGAGCATTGTGACGTTGTGGTTGCAACAGTCGCTTTTGGAATG
>JACMKL010000573.1 GCA_014380105.1 Candidatus Melainabacteria bacterium | reverse complement strand
TTCGCCGTCTTGTTGAATACGAAGAAGCGCAACTAAAGGAGAAAGGTCGCACATTCTCCAGCTACGGCAAGCTAATCGATGTAATTTTGCTCCTGGCGGTTATCCTGAACATGGTACTGGCGGCGGTGCTAATGTTGGCGTTTGGGAGAAACATCTCTCAGCGCTTGTCGGTAGTCATTGATAATTCTAATCGCCTTGTCGAAGACCGAGAACTCAATCAACCTGTCGCTGGAAACGACGAAATAGGCAAGCTCGATAGCGCCTTGCACGAAACCGCTGTCAGGCTAAAAGAAGCACGCAGGCGTGAGCGTGCCATGGTTGAAAATGCTCGCGAAGTGATTTGTTCTTTGAATAATCAAGGGCGACTGATTGAAGTCAATCAAGCTTGCGTGAGTGCCTGGGGATACAAGCCTGAAGAGGTTCTACAGGGTCCGATTGCCAGAATAATTCATGATCCTGACCAGGATCTGTTTCACAATAAATTGTCAGAATGCAGTATGCAGCAGCAGTCACTTTCATTTGAATGTCGCATGATTACAGGGTCTGGCGTTTTGAAAGATGTGCTATGGTCCATGCAGTGGTCGGAAGCGGACAACAAGATTTTCTGTGTAGTTCTCGATATTACCGAAAGAAAACGGGCTGAAGATGCGCTGAAGCAGAGCGAAGAGCGTATGCGCTCTGTTTTCGAAATGATGCCACTGGCGCTTTTTGTGATGTCCCATGAAGGCGAAATCATTTCGGCTAATCCGGCTGCGGAGCAGCATTTTGTAGCAAGCATTTCGGACTTTGGCGAACGAAAAATCAACGAACTATTTTCGTTTGATAAAAGCGGTGAGAAAGCCATTCCGTTTGCAGAGCTTATGAGCCCGCCACTCAATCCCCTGCGCAAAATTTACGGAAAGCGTCTGGTTGGAGATCTATTCCCAGCTGAAGTGATGAGCACTGCCTACGATACCAGTAATTTTAATGGACGCTTACTAATTGTCAAAGATGTCAGCCGTGAATATGAAGCAGACAGGCTAAAGCAAAGCTTTATTGCCATGGTTGGGCATGAACTCAAAAGTCCATTGATGTCGATTCATGTTTGTCTGGAAATGCTGGGAAAAGGTTTTCTCGGCACTCTGAATGAAGAAGGTGACCTCTCTGTCAAAACCGCAGAAGAAAGCGTACAGCGCTTAATTTCGCTCGTTAATGAAATACTTGATGCTGAGAAATTAGAATCAGGATCGATAAGCATTAATCTCCAAACAATGAATTTAAATAATGCTTTTGATCAAGCTGCAAACTCTGTGGCGGCTTTAGCCGAAGCAAAGAAAATCCGCATTGAGCGCGACATCGCCAACATTGAAATGTCTGCTGACAGTAATCGAATAGTGCAAATTTTAGTCAATCTTCTGTCCAACGCTATCAAGTTTTCTCCGCCCAATTCCAAAGTTTCTCTCACAGCCAAAGAGCTTGGTGATCTGGTCGAAGTGTGTGTAATTGACACTGGCCGTGGTGTTCCGCATGAGCATCAGGAATTGATTTTTGAGCGCTTTCATCAAGTCATGCCCGGCGATTCCAAAGAAAAAGGTGGAACAGGTCTAGGGCTGGCAATCTGCAAAGCTATTGCCGAGGCTCACGGTGGAGCAATTGGGGTGGAAAGTAACGGGTCGACCGGTAGTCGGTTTTGGTTTACCATGCGCAAATAATCTAGTGTCCAGCAACTTCGCGTGAGCGATGACGAGCGTGGATAAATTAGGTCCGTCCAATCCAAGCTGTTTCTCTACAAAGTGAAAGTGTTCAAGCCCGGCAATAGATGCTTGCTCCGAGTTTCGGGCGTTTGTGTGATCGCATGTTAAGTGTGTCGGAGCAACATTACTTTATGGTCCGTGCGTGCGTAAAGGTGCTATTTCCATAAACGTAATTTTCACCCCTCATTCTCAATTCGTAATCCCGAACTTCCACATCTAGCCCTGTTTTTCAGCTCTGAACCTCTGGCGCATTTGCCATAGAGATTGGACTACTCGGGTGGATTGCGATTTGAGTTGAAACATCAACCAAACGAAAGTGACCACATGCCAGATTACGCAAAGATCGAAAAAGCCCTGGGCGCCAAAGCCGAATTTCTGCTCGGACACAAGTGCCAGACCATCTCCTCTTCAGGTCTCCATCTGCCCGGACCGGACTTCATCGATCGTGTTTTCCTCGCCAGCAATCGTTCGCCGCGCGTGCTCGGAAGTTTGAGCGCTCTCTACGGCTCCGGACGACT
>JACMKL010000572.1 GCA_014380105.1 Candidatus Melainabacteria bacterium | reverse complement strand
GGTGTTGCGAGCCGCCAAGAAGATGGGCTTTTACACAAGCGTCGCCAATACAGGCACGCTCTATCCGCGCATGGCAAACGAATTGCGCGGCTTGATCGACGATTTGAAATTTTCGCTATCCACAACTGACGCCACAGAGTACAAGGCAGAACGCGGCATTGACGGATACGAGAAAGTTATAGAAAGTCTGAAACTAGCCCGCAGCCTGGGCGAGCAACCGTCAATCATCGCCACCGCTACACCCGAATCGATCTGGGGAATGGAGAAAGTCATTCGCCTGGCGCAAGACCTGGGAGTGGTAGTGCTTCTTGGACCAGTATTTGATTTCTGCGGCAACGAGCTACTCGCCAAAGAAGGCATTGAAGAGTTAAAAAGGCTCGCCAAATTTGACAATGTTTGCGTCAATTGGGCTTTTTTAGAATTCTATTTGGACGGCGGCAATCAAGTCAAAAAACCGCGCTGCCGGGCTATTTCGTCCACAATTGTAATTTCTCCTGACGACCATCTTTTACTGCCTTGTTATCACATGCACGACGAGCGCTTAAAAATCGTGCACGAAAACGGCCACTCAAATTTGGACGAAATCTGGAAGAGCATGCACGTCCAGAACAAACGCAAAGAAGAAGGCACCTGGTCGTTTTGCCAGGGCTGCACAATCTGGTGCTATTTCGAAACTTCATTCCTCTGGCCGCCTGACAAATATTTCTTCCTCAACGCCAAAAGCAAATTACGTTGGGGCCGGGAGAAAGCCAAGCAATTTATTGAGACAAAAACTCGTATAAATCTGACTAGAAAGTTGCCAGGCAGTAGCGACAAGGTCATGGCGCGCGTGGGAGCAAACCCTGTGAATGCCGAAAACGCCACAACAGGCGTACCTAGCGGCGGCGGGTGCGGAACCTGCCCGTCGGCAAATCCTGCAAACGTTGACGCCGCGGCAGGTGTAGCAGTCAGCATTGGACTCAAAGATGCCGGTTCAGGCAATGGAAACGGCAACGGTGGCGGATGCGGCTCGCAAAATGCTGGCAGCGAAGTTGTCACGCCGGTGGAATTTATAAGCTCCAGCCGCAAATAGAGTCTGTTTTTCGGACCATTAAGCTCGGTCTTGCTTGGTGAATGACCTGGAAAGGGCGTTTATGGTATAACCACTTTTCGCGGGGCGTTAGCGCAGTTGGTAGCGCGCTTCAATGGCATTGAAGAGGTCACCGGTTCGACCCCGGTACGCTCCACCATTTAATGAAAGGGTTTTCGGTTTTTTACCGAGAGCCCTTTCAGTTTTAAGAGCAATAGCAAGTGCACCATCCACAGTGACAAGCAACAAAGCCGGGAATGGGCTTACTTCATCAAGCGTAAAGTAAAGAACCGGGATAAAATGTCCCTGTGAATTCTCTTTCGAGGCCAGGCTTTGGGCAAAGATAATCTTCCTCAAAAGGTAATCGGATTATCTGTAGTCGTGTTCGGACTTCTTTTAGTCGGAATGCAAGTTGTCCATGAAACTGTCATCCAGCTCGAGACAGCATTCGTCAAAATTGAAAAACCATCGTCCTATCGCTTTGTCGCATACAACAAACTCTTAAAAGCTTTTGTCAAAAACAACAGCATTGACTACAAAGAGTTGAAGAAATCTCCGCTGCTTCCCGAAAGCTTGAAAGAAATCGCTCACATCAGTCCAGAGAAAATGCTTGATCGCCGAGAGCGTCTGAGCTTCTGGCTGAATGTGCACAACTTGATTGCGATAAAAGAAATAAGCGATCGCTTTCCAATTACCGATTTGCGTACGATGGGAAATGATGCGACAAGTAAAAAATTCACCGTGGGCGGTGAAAAATATTCTCTTCAGACCATTCAGCTGGACAAAATCAAACCACTTTTCAGTCCTGAGTATCCGGAAGAAGTTTTCTTGATGTGCGGTGGTGCTATTGGTCATCCTTCCATCACAGACCACGCTGTAGAGCCCGATCGCATGGATGGAGACATGAAGGAAGCAGCATATCTGTGGATCATGGAACCATCAAATGCCAGCCTCAATCGCGAAAAGACACGCTTCGATCTTGCTCCTTTTATGCAATGGCACGAAGTTCTTTTTGCAAAACGATATGGCACTCCGATTGATTTCGTAATTAGTTTTCTACGCCCTGACGCGCAGGAAGCTATTCAGGGCAATATCACTATTCTCAAAGGTTTCGGACTACCATTCAACTGGATAGTCAACGATTACTATGTAAAACAATCAATTGAGAAACAGCGCGAGAAAACCGGTCAGTAATTTAGGAGAGAGAATGCAACTCAAACGCCCGGCAAGGCGCCAACACGCTTATATTCTTGCGTCCGGTCTGACATTATCTGTAATTACTTGTTTCGGATTTATTCAAAATAACGTTTTCGGCGCCGGTCCATCCGACACCAATAACGGTGGCGGTCTGTTTGTCGGATACCCACCAGACGGTGGAAAAGTTCCGGCATCATCATCTTTCTTTATTGGCGCTGTGCCACCAGGAAGCGGACTCTCAGTCAATGGAAAAGAAGCGAGAGTAAATGTCAGGGGTTTTTATGCCCACGTCATACCATTGCAGACTGGTCCAAATCGTTTCACCCTTCAAATGCTCGACAAAAGCGGTGGTCCAACCGTCCCACCCCGCCCGATTGGCGCCCCTAAGATTATGACTGTCAATCGGGAACTGCCACCACCATCGGTGTCCCCCGACGAACTCAAAATCTTGACTGATTCCATTTCACCTAAAGTCAACCGTGGCGTTATGCCAGGCGAATTGGTTGAATTCTCATTGAGAGCCACCCCCGGCGCCAATGTCAGCATGCAACTTGGTGGACGTGCTGTGCAATTCTTACCATCGGTTGTTGTAAAACAAAAAGTTCAAAACCTCAAAGCGGCAAGGCGCGCAAAAGCACCAGTCAAAAAATCCGCAGCATCTGCAACTACAACTAAATCTTCAGTTGCACTCACGGCGGTCGATGATCAGGTCAACTTCGGCATGGATGCAGCCTACGGAAAGGTCTATCAAAGATTACCGGCAGCGCGCGGCGACCGCTATGTCGGCTTTGTGAAAATTGGTCCATTAGATCAATTAGAGAAAGTGGCACCAACATTTACTGTGGAAAAGGGCGGCAAAACAGTCACAGCGACATCACCATATAAGGTGACTGTCTTGAAGCAGCCTTTCATAGTTCAGACTTCAAAAGACAATACTATTGCGCGTGTCGGACCTGGTGCCGGTCGCATCACACCACTTTCTCGCGGTGTCAGATTGCTGGTCGATGGTTGGTATGGTGACGAACTCAGAACTGTCTACGCCGCAAACAAACATGTCTACATCGACAAAAATGAACTGACAACTTCCGGCATTACTTTCGATCCGAATGCGCCCGGAAATGCGGGCCCGTTGCCCACTTCTACCGTAAGAACTATTAACACGCAGAAAGATCGATATGGCGATGTTCTCCTCATGCCACTGACACAACGCCTTCCTTATCAGGTCGAGCAGTCGATCAAACCAAACAAGCTTACTCTTAAGATTTTCGGCGCGACCCAGGACACTGACTGGGTAAGCCCTGCCGAGACTGACGCAGACGAATTGAAGAAATCAAAAAATTTAGATGTTATTGATGGAATTTCATTTCGCCAAGTTCAAGATGGAATATTTGAAGTAACTGCCCAATTTGAAGGCGACAGACAATGGGGCTACAAGGTCGATTACGAAGGATCGACTCTGCGTTTGCACGTCAAGAAAGCACCACCAATTTCCAATGATGGCTCACTGGCAGGTTTAAAAATCTGTGTCGACCCAGGACATGGTGGCACTGAAAATGGCTCTAAGGGCTGCGATGGGACAAGAGAAGCAAAAGTAAATTTAGACATTTCACTCAAATTTAAGCAAGCTCTTGAGCGCGCTGGCGCAAAAGTAATAATGACTCGCACGACAGAAGAAGAGACTGTTTCACTTAATGATCGCGTCAGTATCGCCGAAAAGGCAGATGCAGACTTACTTATATCAGTCCACAATAATGCCCTTCCAGATGGACGTGATCCATGGAAAGAACACGGCACTTCCACATACTGGTATCACCCGCAATCCACAGAACTTGCGCGCAACCTCAAAGACTCTGTCATAAACGCCGTCGACTTCCCTGATATCGGCTGCCGATTCCAGAATTTAGCGCTTTGCCGACCGACAGCCATGCCTGCCGTTTTAGTTGAAGTGGGTTTCATGATTCACCCTGACGAGTATGCCCAACTGATCGAACCACGAATTCAAGACCGCGTTGCTGATGGTTTGCTTAAGGGCGTGCAGAAATATCTGGCGAGAAAGTAAGATCGCTTGGTTCGGGAAGCAATTCCCCGCCAGCCGTTATTACGAGGCCGGTTAGATGACCAGGATCGCAGTAGACATAGGCAACAGCCGAATTTCCACAGCCGTCGTGGACAGCGGCAAAATTCTGGACATCTGGCACTACGACACACTTAAGCCGCGCGAGGCAGCAGATGCAATCCTCACAGGCGCACGCGCGCACAAGGCGCAGGTCGCAATTGCATCGGTCGTACCGGAAGCCGCAGAGGCAATTGTGCGTCTTCTGAAAGATGCTGGCGAAACACCAGTAGTCGTGACGACAGCGTCCCAACCACTAATCACAGGCACCTATAAGACGCTCGGCGTAGACCGCATAGCGAGCATAGTTGCCGCTACTAGAATCTTTGGCAAAGGCAAAGGTGCTTTTGTCATCGATTGCGGAACAGCGACCACCTTTACGGCAGTCAGCAAAAACGACGAATTCCAGGGCGGTTGGATAACCCTCGGACTCGGTCGCACACTAAGAGCGTTAAACGAGCACACTGATCAATTGCCCGACTTGACCAGCAAAGTCAAATCAGTAAATCAATTGATTCCTGGAATGCGCACCGAAGACGCAATACTTTCAGGCACTTTGCTCGGTCACGTCGGCATCATCAAGCAATGGTTGGCGACTGCAAACGCAGTCCTAGCTGGCGAACATACCACCGTAATTACGGGCGGGTATGCCAGTCAAATTGCACCATATCTTTCTGAGGTAGAGCACCTTGCACCGACCCTGACACTATTAGGTATCGACCTTATAGCGCAGGCGGAAGTGGCCCTAACGGATCCATCTTAAATACACGTTCTAGTTCTTCGCGATAAGAAAGGTTCGTGATTGCTTCCACTGAGAACATTTCGTCCTCCCAGTAGCTGGTTTCCTTTCCTTGTAGTTCCTCAATGCGCTTCTGAAGATTCGCCGGCAGACTATCTTCCTGCATTACTGTCCCCATTTCTAGATTCACCTTGGCTGTATGACCCATCATTCTTCGTTTGAGCCTGTTTCGGTGGCGGCATTTTGGTTTGACTTAAGTCAACTTCGCATACATCCGCGCTATACAACAGGAGTTTTGGCTATCGATTAGGGACCACAAATTTATGCATTCGATATGCTGATAAATTGTGTATTTCGATCCCCAAAAGCTTCACCTGGAGCCAGTTTAGCCCACTCATGACAAAGAACAATACTTGACTTCTAAAGAGATTGTTTAATTGAAGTCAACGATTTTCCGCATATCCTTTCTAGTTCAAATCTATTTCAAATGGTGGCAAAGTAGCTAGGTGCCACAGTTGACACGACGAGCACGATCAGGATCGGTTCCCTTGCTGAGCTGAGCGGAGTATATTCGGCGATGATAAGATGAGGTCTGTATCTGCCTTTGCGCAGAAGAGTTGAGAATGAAGTCGGCACCTGTCCGGCTCTCGGGAACCCCAAAGAAATAGAGTTGGTAATGAATCTAAAGTTACGCCTCGAAAAGCTCTGCGACACGCGCTCTTGGGTCCGACTCCATTTTGGGGACGGAACAACAGTCATTGGGCGTGTACTTCGAATCGGACACGACTACATAGAACTGGAATCTTACGGCGAAACAGACACACCTTTAGCACGTGATTATTCAAAGCATTTGGTGCCACTAAATCTGGTGAAGATGTTGACGATCGAATCGTCTCATTTTGCGGAAGCAGAACGT
>JACMKL010000571.1 GCA_014380105.1 Candidatus Melainabacteria bacterium | reverse complement strand
CATCGGCTGGCTGTTATTCGTTCGACCTGGCCGCTTGGCGTCTCCGGCAACACATTCGCAAGGACAAGGGCGACCTATGGACGAAGGCAGCGAACTACCATTCGCGCACACCCAAATACAACGTGGTCTATCGTGCCGACTTGATGCGCAAAGCGGTCAAGTGGGCTGATTGGCTAGATGCCCGTTTCGTCACGTATGACGTGATAAAACCGGGTGCAGCAACATCGAAGCCGGCGTCTGCGCCGACAAGCAAGATGAAGCACACGGCAGCACCCGCCGCCCTGATGGCGCAAGGGTTGAGTACGAACTGGAACACTGCCGACTATGTGCCTCGCAGGCTCATCATCGACGGCCAGTAATACATAGAACAACATGCCGGATTCCCAGCTAGCACTATGAGCCTTGGTCGGAGGTGATATGGTCCCACCTATTACTATTGCAAGTTGGCATCTTGTCCGCTTCCTTGAGCACATGCACGAATGGCTCATCGATGTGGTTTAAGCCGTTAGTTAGCAGAAACCTTAATCGCGCGACATTAAATTAAGTCAACCAGTGTAAAAACCCTTAACACGTCCCGTGCCGGTTCTATGCGCCTAGGGCCAGCGGTGTATTAACCTGGTCCAACGCCTGCCTTGCGCAACCCAATTAATGCGAATGTCCTTCAAGTTTTCCATGTCAGATTTCATACTCAATCTAAATCAAAACTGGTCGCCTGCAACTTTTCTCCATACCACTCCCGTTTTACGCGGTTAAGTAACTTATCGATCACAATACATTTTTCTAGTGACGCTGAAGCATCCATTTGTGACATCTCTGAGACCCGGATATAACCCATTGAATTTGTCGAGCTGCCTAGCCGTAGTCCCCCAGTGTCACTCACAATCCATCGATCATGAATAGGATGACCTCCATCCTGGCCCAGTGCTATTACTACGATTTCAGTCCTTGGAGGGGAAATTTCGCAGAGCTCATTCCATGCTCGCTGGAACACCTCGTCAAACATCCCGGTCTTAATAGATTCTTTGAGATGTTTTTTGCAAGTAAGTATCCTGACTTGCGAATTCGGAGCAACCTCTGCAATACAATGAACTATGTCTAAGTCACCTGGACCGAAATATGGGTCAGAAATACGTATTGTATTTCCGTCCTGAGCTGTAGCCCAACGTCGGATTTTCTCAAAGATTGCATCCCGTTCGCCTGGCTTAATTAGGCCATCTGGGCTCTGGTCAGCAGCTGCCACTTGTTGTTTCGACTTGCCGATCAATGCTAGCGTCAACTCTGCAGCGTGACATGCAGCTTCATAGGTATATTCAATCAACTTCTCCCCCTTTGAGCGCGGACCCATCTTTCTCGATGCGTTTTCAACGATCCAGGTCCATATCGGAAAGGCGAGTGACATGGGCATGTTCGAAGCTGCAGAAGCAAGGTTCTCAAAATCCTCTACGGGACGAGGTAGTATGCGGCCGCCCGCTAAAGCCGCGTGGTTCTCGAAGCACATCTCGGCCAATTCCTCTGGCGAGATATCAACCAAATCAGTCTTTCCCGGATTTGATGCAAGGTCCTTTCTTGTATCTCCAAGTTTTATACGGGTTAAGTGCACATTTTTTACTGGAACCTTAGCTTCATCCATGTCGGCAAGGTCGATGATCTTGTCTACTAATGCGGGGTCAATGCTGTGAGCGAGATCGAGGATTCGCTTCTGCCTTTCGAATCCATTGCTGTCTTCGTCGAGGTGACTTGATAAACCCATCGCCTCTTTTAAAAGCAATATTGACTGCTGCTTGTCAACTGATTCCATTAATTCGGCGACCCAAGAATACCTGTCTATCCGGTCGAAAGTTGAAGGAATTTTAACAATTTCAGACTTTACATTTTCAAACCACTTGATATCTGTAAATGGCCCCCTCCCCTTTGCACATGCACCGACGATCGTCACCACCACGACCTTGTCGGCAACGTTCAAAATCGCTTGTGCTTCAGCGTATAGTTTGTTCCATTCACTGATCGCCACATTCTCAAACGTTGCACGAGCTCGTAATACATGCGCCCTAGCCGCAATTTTAAATCCGTCATGCTGAATATTGCGTTTATCCGGCAGCTTTTCTTGAATCACCCCTTCAATCGAGTTCAGAAAGTCGCGTACTTGGCTACGACGTATGGTGGAGGTATTCTTTTTTGAGGCAAGACTGGCACACAAATCTTGTATGACCGATAAAATCGAAGAGTCTTCGGCCATGTCCTTTAAGACATCTAATATCGAAGCTACCTCATCGCCGTCGAGCTCGTATCCAGGTGTATCCGCAGCCTTATAGGGTTCGTTGACTGATCGCTTTCGGAAGATCGTTCTACAAATCTCTAATCGAGCAGCTTCACGCTGCTGTGGATCGAGGATTCGTTCGATCAAAATTGATGCCGAAGGTGGATGGGTTAAGTATAGAAACGGGGCAGATGCCTCAATTAAAGTGTCTCGCACTAATTCATTATTGTTGTAGTTTTGATGTAATGTTGGTTGTACAAACTCAGTGCAAATCATTTTCGCGATGGTGGACTTTCCCCTAAAATGTAAATTTGTACCTAGATCAGCCCACAACACCATTCTTTGTTCAGGTACAGAAATAGCGTCAATGAGGAATGCAATCCGAGAGAAGGCAGGATCATCGCGTTCGCATGCTGCTGGTGCAACGATTGCAAATGAAGTAATTGCGAGCCTAACAGTGAGATATAAAACGTTGCTTAACGCTTTGGACGGTATGCGAGACTTTTGACGATCGTCTGTAACTAAATCTAGCCACTCGGTGGCTAGTTCACGATCCACAGCCGCGACGTCACGGACTAAGCAATATCCAAAATCGGTTCTCACCCAGTCAACCATGATATCGGGCCAGAGATCTTTAATTTCGAGGGCAATGGCTTCAATTGCGGGAGCGTCTGTCGTGATGGCCTTCATGATGCGGTAGGTAGTCACGGCTGCAGTAAATTTTCGGCTAGCGACACGAATGGAACGCCATAGCTTAAGTATTCCTTCATTGCAAACACTTACGAGCTTATTCTCGCAGTCTTTGGCAATCGATGTCAGACATTTATGAATTGCTTGTTCGCGTAGCGCTCCAGCCTCGATGCCTTTTATACATTTGAGAAGTAAGCCAGGATCGCTCACATAAGTCCTTGCAGATACCAGCTCTTGTGCCAATGTAGCGAAACCTTTGTCTCTTCTTCGCTGCGTGTTTAGTTTTGCGACGAGCTGAAGTGCTAGCTGAGGATTAGCTCGTGCAAGAGCATAGATTGCGTTCTTCGCGGTTTCAAAGTGATCTGCTGAAGATTCCAATAAGACTTCAATTGATTCAACGAGCTTTGACGTAATTTCACTTACCACCGAAGTGCGGCCCTCTAAAGCGGCAGGATCGGGGAGCTTTTGAAGTGCGAAAAGCATCCATGCCCAGCATGTTGCTCTAGTGCTCACATCAATTACTTGATGGACCTTACTAAACAAATCGATAAGTGACAGTTCGCACTCTTGAATCGAATTGATATAACGCGCACGCAATAGAAGCATTTCAAGCCGTACCGACTCTACAGTTGTGCCGTGAGATAGCTGGGTACCGAGCTGTGCCTCAATACGTTTCATCAACAACTCAGTTTGAGATAGGTCCTTAATATAAGGAAGAACAACAGCAATCTCACGAAAATCTCGGATTCTAGGAGCGCGAGTTAAGTCCTTGAGAGTAATATCGAGCGCGTAGTCAGCGACCTTCCATGCATTAGCATCTCTTTTTCTCCGCTTTAGCCACTGCTTCGCTACAAACAGTTGGTGCTTTGGCTCCAATTGTTCTATTCGGTCAACGAGTTTTTCGGCACTGGCTTGCGCAAACAATTCTGCTACGGAATCGGAAAAGCGCTGCCGATGGTATTCGCTTAGGTGCGATTGGAACTTGTCAAACGATTTCTCATCGCTTCGCTGCTCGCCATTCCTGCCCAAAGTGGCTTCTCTCGTATTTAACGCATCAATTCGGGCCGGTGAGCTCCGGGGTTCAGATGTGGCTTTCTCGAAAGTTTCCATAGCGAGAGAAAAATCGATGGCCACTAGATCACATGCTATGTCCGAGGCCAGATATCCTAATGAACCAAAATCTACGTCGCTAATCAGCTCACGTATTTGGTCTTTAACTTCAGACGGAACCAAAATTTTGGCCACATGGAATGCTTTTGCAGCAGTGGCAAGTAGTTGGAGGCGTTCTTCGCTAGTCGGTGCAGTTAATGCGAGTGCTAGGGCGCGTTCTGTTTCACCCAAATTTAGACGTGCTTCAATTTCACTCTTCGTGCCGACTGAAAAAGTCAGTCCAGTAATTACTGAACATGAAAGCGCAAACCGCATCTCGGCACCTTCGTTCTTCAGGTGCCGAGATGCCGAGAGTCCAATGGAAGAGTGCATTTTCAAGGACCGTAGCGACCGTTCGGACTCTAATAATCGAACAAAATGTGCGCAATCCAGACGTTGGATTAGATCGTCATGATGTCCGGCCACCATCAACTGTCCCGGCAAGTCTCGGACTGCATCTACTCCATCAGGGTTCTTCAAGAGCTCGGCTATAAAAGTTTCGTAGATCTGCGTCTTGAGATGGCTTATCTTTTCTCGGACGAATCTCTTTTCCGCGTCCGATCTGATTGAAACAATTTGCAAGCCGTCTTCGAATTCCAAGAACCGACAGTCTTCGACTAGCTGCAGAATTTGAGTATTGTGTTGGCCACTTAGACTAGCAAGCTGGTTTAGATTTAAGGGGCGCGTCGAGAATGCGACATATCCGAGAATCTCAGCAATGCCCTTTTCCTTTGGAATTAGCTGCCACTCAAAGTCAAGCAGCTTTCGGAGGGTTCCTTCCCGTTCATCTAATAGCTTGGTGACTGGAATGCCGGACAGCATGAGGTCCTTGAATCGAGCCATCTGGCCGATTACCCCCCTACAAAAATGTTTTATTTGATATATCTGCTGATCATCAAGATTTGCGCAGCCTGAAAAATATTGTTTGGCTTCTTCGAAGGAAACTGGAATCAATGGGATTTCTTTTAATTTATATCGATCCAATGAAAGGCTTGGAAGCAAAGTAGCAGGGCCAGAAATTACAAAGAAAAATTCGCTTTGGCTAAAAGGGAACAACTTGAGTATTTCTTGGGTCACTTTTGCGTCGACATGGCTTGGATCGCCCAGTCCGTCAATAACAAATGTGATTGGGTTATGCCGGGCGCGCTTTTGAAGCTGCAATAGAAGTCGTGCAAAGGTGGAGTCATCGACGACCTCGTAGTTAGCTTGCACACCATTGATCAGCCAATAAATTTGTTCACCGAGAACAAGCTTTACATATTCTGGCGTATAGAAATAGTTTTCGCCCGCAGATAAGAAAACGCCTACGGTAGTCAGAGGATTTCGGCACATATGCTCGGCCAAGAAGGCGCTTTTTCCCGATAGCGGTTCGCCCTCTACAAACGCAATTTTTGAAGCTTTAGAGAGCACGTGGTCAACATGCTCGAACAAGCTCTCTCTCCCGATCGGTGCTATCAGTGGCTGCGGAAAATTACGACAAAAGTCGGCAGTTTTGCTGATGTTATCTATCACATTTAAAACCATGGAAATGCCTCACCTAAAAATTGGATTTGCTAATTACGATTTTCGTACCTGTGTCGAACCAAACCACAGCTAATTCTGTCCCTGTCGGCTAAAGGTGCCGACAATTTTTGGCTAAAATTGAAAGGGAACGTTTAGCAGAATTGATCGCCGGCGTTCTGTTCAAAAAGGAAGTGTCGTAAATCGACAAAGAAAATCGCCGCTTGAAGTCAAGTCGCGCACAAATTTTGATAAGGACTTGTTTATTCAACTCCCAAAGCCTTAAACACAGCATCCACCGGATCTGAGTAAAAACTCGTTTGGAATTTTGCAAACAACTCACCTGGCACTGTTGCAATCGCCGACACACTGCTCATCGGAATCAATATGCGTTTTGCGCCAGAATCAAATGCTGCCTGCAGCGACTCCGCCAAATTTTGAACTGGAGTGATGTTGCCTCCCAAGCTCATATTGCCAAGCACAACCATCTGCGATTGAATTGAGCGGCCCAGCAGCACGGAACATAATGCAACGAACGCCGGCAACGTCATCTGATCGGTTGGGCCTGTGTTGTGCAGCTCTACCACTGACAGATGATAGTCATGGTCGTTCGCCTTGGCAGCGGCACTGACACGCCCAACGTTCGCTTTGAAATAATCGAAAGCGATCCTGATCGGCTCCTTTGAATTGGCGTTTGAGCCCAGTCCCGACAACGACAACTTTCCATTGCCCGGTGTTGATTGCAGCTCGATTCGGTACAGCCCCAACATGCCATTGCTACCTGGCGCCACCGTATGTAGTGCGCCAGGCTTGAGCTGCCCTTCGGCGATTAATCCGCCGCCGCCCTGCTCCAACACCGAAACAAAGCGTTCTTCCAGTGTTTCATTGTCGATGTAGCTGAAATGGACATCATAGAATTCCATCCCGCCCAGTTTCTTTAACTGTTCCTTCACCCGGCGGCGCGCTTCCAATGCATACTCAAGACAGCGTGCCACGCCCTCTTTCGGAAAATCGCCATGCGGATACAGTAACTTCAGCAGCCCCGACACCGTTTTGCGCACGGCGATGGTATCGCGCTGATTTAGGTTATTGCCCAGCTTGAAGAACTTGTCGATGGCATCGGCGCAGCTGATTTTGCGCATCTCGCGCAAATACTCGGCCAGATAGTCGACGATCATGCCGTACTGGTTGGTGAAAAATTCAGGCCGCATTTTGGGGATTTCCCAACCAGGTATGTAGGCGTGGAATCGGTCAAAAAAAGCGGTATCGATCATCCCCTCTGGAAACGGTGCAAACAGGTGGCTCGTCTTGACCAGCGACTCAACACTTTGGTTAATGTTACCGACAAACACCATGGATGCCGATGCACTGATGGCATCGCGACCGCGAGAAAACGATCCTGACGCCATGTAATCCTTCATGATCTGCACACCATCATGATCCTTGAATGTCATGCCTGCCACTTCATCGAATGCCACCACATCCCATAGGCCGACGAGTCCGACCTTGCGACTGCCCATGTTGTAAAACAGGTTTGCCACTGTGGACTGCCCGCCGGATACCAGAATGGAATTCGGGCTGATTTCCTTGTAAATATGGCTCTTGCCGGTGCCACGTGGCCCCAGTTCGCACACGTTATAGTTGTTTTCTGCAAGCGGAATCATGCGTGCCAGAAGATGCCACTTGGCCCGTTCATTAAATAACGT
>JACMKL010000570.1 GCA_014380105.1 Candidatus Melainabacteria bacterium | reverse complement strand
GCGATCGCTGAAGAAGCTAAGCTCCTCAATCTGGTACTACTTTTGCAGAAGCACTTAGAATCGATGGATGACCAATTTGAGGAAGTAATTCTGGATACTGCTAAAAGGCAGTGGTTTCAATCGAAAATGGAAAAACTTTCTCAAGCGAATTTAAATTTGATGAAAGTGCAAAGGCAGATAGTTCTTTTGTTGGATGAAGAAATGATTTGCACTGATTCCCTGGTAGAACTCAGAAGAAAGCGAGAGGCTCTCAAATTTTCTCCTAACATCCCGATAGGCTATCAGCGCTTGGACCGGCACGATAAATTTGTTTCATATTCAGCTCGAATTCAACGGAGCGAAATGCGTGTCATTGCAAACGAAATGAAGGCATTCAGTCTGGGCGAAAAGACTGAAGGCAATGATGTCCGAACTTTTCAAACAGTCGAATCTCTAACTATTCTTTCGACCAAGTTTCTGAATTTCGACGAATTATCTGAGTTGTTTGATACGGCTGAACTGATACTCGAAGATTGCACCTACAAAGCGATTATAACTAGAGAATCTCAAGCAACTCTGTCCGAGATACTTGAAGATAGAGAAGCACAGTTGAAGAAAGCGACTGCGCTTTTGGAAGAAATTGAGATTGAAGACGATGTCGAAGAACGTAATATTTATCGGTTTATAGACGAACTGATCGATGAAATTAAACAATGTCGAACTTACGAAGTTCAACTACTCGAATACATGACTGTGTTGAGCGACATGATCTATCGACTTATGCTTAAGCAGCGTGAAATTGCCGTTCGCATTGTTGATTTGAAGAATAAGGAAGCGGTCGCGGCACCGCGAGCGTAGCTTTGACACAAAACTCAATTGCCAAAAATTAGATAGTTGTCACCACGGAAAAAGCATCAAGTGGCTATCTTGCTCATTTGCGAAAAGTTGGGATTTCGTACTTGATCTGTGGACGCGAGAAGATTGATTTAAAATCTGCAATGAAGAAACTGAAATCGAAGTTTAAATTGGAGAAATTGCTGCTTGAAGGTGGTGGCGTTTTGAACGGTGGAATGCTTCAAGCTGGGTTGGTCGATGAGATCAGTCAGTTGATAATTCCGATCGTTGATGGCGGTGGACCGACTGTAATAGGTTTTTTTGATACGCCTGGTAAAGCATCGAAGAATGCTGCCTCTGGACTAAAGCTAATTAGTCAAAAGACGCTTCAGGGAGGCACCCAATGGCTTCGCTACGAAGTGAAATCCTGACTCTGTGTGTTCGGTCAGCTGTGACTCAATAAATCGAATTAACCCATTTAGTGTAGTATTCAGTGTCGCGAAGCTTGTCGTAATTGCTGAGCTTTGGCTCGTGAGACTGACTGAAATTACAAAAGGCGCTTAACGCCATGTAAAAAATGGGAGATTTGAAATGAGTGCACTTTTGAAAAGAACTTTGATATTTGGTGGCACTTGCCTGACACTTGCAGCTTGCGGTGAGAGTGCGAAAGTGGAACCAACATCAACCACTTCTTCCACAACGACATCTACAGATGCTGCGACTACTACCACTACTACTGCTGTGGTGCCTACTGCTGATGCCAAAAAAGAAGCAGCAAAGCACTATCAGTTAGGATTGCATGAAGGCGAATTGAAGAATTACGGCACTGCAATGAAAGAGGCTCAGGAGGCTGTAAAGCTTGACCCCGAGAATATTGAGTATTTGTATTTGCGTGCATCACTGTATGCAATCAGCCGAAACAACGAAGCTGCAATTGCTGATGCAAATACAATCATCAAGATGAATCCGAAATATAAAAGAGCGTGGGAAGTACGTGCGGCCTGCAACAAGCAAATGGGCAACAAGAAGCTCGCTGAAACAGACGAACATATGATTCGTACTCTGAAGTAGCTCGTCGCCTTATCCCACTAAAACTTCTGCTTCTTCCTCAGCTACCAGGATGCCTTTCTCAAGGTAAATTGGTCTCTTGCCCTGCGAGAAGACCGAGAAAGCATTAGTGACCCTCGTCTAGCGAAATAGAGGGTCATTGTATCTGATGGGTAAGCATTTTCGTGACTTAAGGCGATAATTGCAGCCGCTGTGACACAATGGCGCTTTCAGCTCGCATTGAATTAGTGCGACAATCTGGCAATCTGAGGCACCCATCAATGTTTGGACGAATCTTTGCAGTCAATATCCGACGTTCTCTTTCGCTCGCAGTCATCGCGTCTGTAGCGCTGTCTGGAGCTGTTTCACCCGCCTATGCGATTGAACCGTTGAACGCTGCGACTACAAGACCGCCGATTGCCATTGGTGACATTTATAGACCTGCCATCAAAGAGGCAGAGCGGGCGCTGACGGTTAAATTGCGAGCACTTACAAAAAGCGATAAGTGCGCGGCATCTGCAGTTGCATCCCAGTTAGCCGCATACGAGTTTGCTGAGGAAAATTTTTCTGCTTCCGCCCTTCACTTGAATCTAGCGCTCAAATTGCTCAGTGAAAAATGTGATAACTATCAAGATCGAGTTGCGCATATCAACAAACACTTGGGTGACTGCGAGTTTGTGCGTGATCGTTTTTCTCCAGCTATCTCACGATATGAATTGGCGCTGACTGCGATTGAAAAAGCGCTGGTAGAGCCAAACACTCGTCACGATGCCTTGGGTCACAATCAAGAATTACACAAGCGAATTCTGGGTGTTTTGAGCGATTCATATATTCGGGATAAGAAATTTATTGCTGCTGAGAAGACGCTTTTGAAATTGCTTGCAATTCAACAAGAAGACGGCAACAGAGGCGTTGGCTGGACTTGTATTGCATTGAAAGATGCTTACGAGCAGCTCGGTAAAAAGGACGAGGCGAATAAATATTTCAATTTGGGTCTTCAGGCATTTCGACCACTAATTGAGGGTAAAGTTCATGGTGGCAGCAGTAGGTCTATGAAGGAAATTACGGAATTGGCTGCTGATGCACTTCCCCATGATATTTGGGAAGCTCTTGAGGCTGAGCCGGAATCTGCACCTGTTCTTGTTTGGCCACCACCAAATGAGGAAAAACCTTGGGCACTTCTAGTTTGCATTCATGGAATGGGATTGCATAAATCCGCCTTTGCTCCGTTTGCAAAAATTATGTCTGAGCGTGGTGTCCTAGTTTTGGCGCTCGATGTTCGTGGTTTTGGTTCTTGGAGTAAGCTCGACAAACCGAAAATCAATTTTGATTTTTGCGCTTCCGATATCAAACATATCTCTTCTGCATTGAAAAACTTCAATCCGAATACTCCGTTGTTTTTGCTCGGTGAGTCAATGGGCGGTGCGATTGCGTTGCAGACGGGAGTTGAGTGCGATGACGTTGACGCAGTAATTTCCTCCGTACCGGCGGCAGATAGATACAACGGAACGAGAACAAAAATGAAAGTCGCGTGGCAAGTTCTAACTGGCGCCGGCAGCAATCACTTTGATATCACAAAGGATGTTATCGAAAAAGTTAGTCAAAATGAGCAAGTCGTAGAGAAGTGGAAATCTGATCGCGAAGCTCGCTTTAAAATTGGCACTGATGAATTGATCAACTTTGAAACCTTCATGAGCAGCACGAAGAGTAAAGTGCAAAATTTGACAAAACCTGTTTTGATTGCTCAAGGTGGTGCAGATCCTCTCGTGAAACCATCAAGCACTATCGAGCTTTATGACGCAATCAAAGCAATAGACAAAACGCTGATTGTGCTGGGGTACAAAGAACATTTGATATTTGAGAATGAGCAATTTTCCCCATTGCTGCTGGAAGGTCTTACAAACTGGCTAAGGGGGCACGCAGCGATCTATCACAAGAATGCTGCTGCCGCTGCCGCGACTGCAGCCGTTTCCGCACCCGCTGCAACTGCTGCGCCTGCTACTGCGAAGTGAGGAGAATCTGAAATGCTTTTGCAACGTCAGCGATCCGTTAGCAGCAGGGAACTAATTTAAATGCTGAATCAAAAACAGTATTGATGAGGTTGCTCATCCTTGGTTAAGGTTAGTTCTGTCAATCGAAAAATGGGAACGTCTGTGTCTGCCGGTCAGTCTAAAACGTACCGAAGCAAAGCTTCGGCTAAGAGTTAAATGACTAACTGAATATTTGCTGGAGGCGAGTTGAGATGATGAAGAGTAATGTAGGCGACAGCAAAGTCGATTCGGAAGTAGGTACAGAAGCAGGAAGTTTTACAATCACTCGCGTCGTTGCCGCGCCTAGAGATGTTGTGTTTAAGGCATTCACGGATGAAAGCAAATTGGCGCAGTGGTGGGGACCAAAAGGTTTGAAGATGGGTGTAACAGCATTCAATTTAAATCCCGAAGGCGATTTTCACTACAGTATGACTGCGCCTGAAGGTCATGAGATGTGGGGGAAATGGGTATTTCGCGACATTCTTCCATCCGAAAAACTAGTATTTGTCAGCTCATTTTCTGATGCTGCCGGTGGTATCACCCGACACCCCGCGGCAGAAGAGTGGCCTTTAGAAACTTTGTCTACGATCACTTTTACCGAACTCGAAAGTGGCAGCACATCTATTACTTTGGTCGGTGGTCCAATCGATGCGACGCCTTCTGAGCAAAAAGTTTTTGAAGCCGGCTTGGATTCTATGCGCCAGGGGTTTAATGGCACATTCGATCAGCTTGATGCGTTTTTGGCTAAAGAAATCATCAAAGAAGCGAAATAAATCTGAAGTGTTCAATCGACAATAGAGCGTGAATCTAGACCCCATGAAGACAAAATCTCTTGCTCTTCATGGGCGGATTTTGCCTTCTTAAACTTGGCACCTGACTGACCTTTTACAGCGCGTTCGCATTCAGCCCAAGTAGAATGTCTTTTCAAAACGCCGTTATGATAGCTAAGATAAGTCGTTGGACCAGAGCCCTTCGAGCTGCCGGACGAACTCTTCGATCCGCTACCGCTGGAGGCGCGAGAGATGCTCGAACTTTTTTCCGGCAAAGGTTCGTCAG
>JACMKL010000569.1 GCA_014380105.1 Candidatus Melainabacteria bacterium | reverse complement strand
TCGGGAGGCTACGAACTTCTTGCTCGTGCATACGAGATGGAAGAGCGCCCCTTGGACGCGATTGCTATTCTCGAAGAAGGCACGCGGGCGGTTCCGCAAATTTGGTTATTGTGGCAACAACTCGGCAACTTGCAGTCAGATCAAAGTGACTTCAAAGCTGCCACGGAATCATACACTCAAGCTCTTGGCTTGCCTGGAGTTGATGCATCGCAAATTCAATTCAATAAAGCGATCGCATTGCACCGCTCAAATCTTCCGCAACAAGCAATGGATTGTTTGGACGAAGTCGATAGCGACGATTTGCACTGGCCCGGTCTCGCCTTGCGTGTGGCTCTATTAAACGGACTTGAACAGCACCACAAAGCCGCCGATCTTGCGAAGCATCTTGCCGAAACATTACTTGGAACCGAAGAGCTATTCAGTCAATATACAATCGAATTAGCCGGAATTATCACCGAACTCGGTATTGCTGTTGGCAAGGGCAATCACGACATCGATGGCGCACGTCACTGCTTCATCCAGGCTCTCCGATATGTCAAAAATTTCTCTTACGCACTCGCTATGTTGCGTCAGGTCTATCACATGGAATCCACCGATGCACTGCATTTCCGTTTGAAAGTGCGCGGCACCTGGTTCGAACCAATTCCTGAATATGGTGCTAATCCTCCAGGTTTCGAGACTCAATTCGATATTGTTGCTGACAACGACGGCGAGGCAATCGCATTCGCGTCGGAGCTCGAGCCGGAAGAAGTGCAAGCTTCATTGATCGTCGAAGAAGTGAACGTGCTTGGTCCATGCCCTGAAGACTTGAAAGGCGTGTACAACCGAACTGGTTACACTTTCTATTCGCTTGATGGTGGTGTTCCTGGTGTAGGCGCCTCCACTCTTACTTCAGATGAGAACGCGGAAGCCAAAGGCGGGTCGATACCTGAAGCCAGTGCGGAACCGAAAGCCAAAGTCAGTGCGGAACCGAAAGCAAAAGAGTCTTCTGCAAAACCTGATGCAAAATCAAAATCTAAAGGCAAGAAAAAGGGCTAAATTCCTCGAACTTCATTGAAGTAGAATAGTTTTCTATTCTCGGAGTTTTGCCATGAAAGCATTTGTTATTGGTGCGACCGGTTACATTGGTGGCGCCATCGCCGTTCGACTTAAGAAAGAAGGCTTTGAGGTGGTTGGAATGACCAGTTCAAAAGAGCGTGGTGAGAAACTTCGAGACTTTGGCATAGAACCATATATTTGCGAGATGAGCGATATCGCGAGGCTCACAGATGGTGCCAGAAACGCTGACATAGTCGTCAGTGCGGCTGATTCAGATGCACGCGAGACGGTCGAAGGCGTACTCAAATCTTTTGAAGGTACCGATAAAGTCTTCATTCATACCAGTGGTTCATCAATTATTGCTGATACCGCCTGTGGTGATCTCTCCGACAAATTTTACGACGATTATCAAAAATTTGAACCTGTGCCAGACAAAGTTGCTCGCGTTGAAATAGACGAATTAGTTAAAAGCTATGCGTCAAAAGGGCTTCACACCGCTGTTATTTGTCCATGCATGATCTATGGGGAAGGTGCTGGTCCTAAAAAAGAAAGTCAGCAAATTCCTAACCTGATCAAGCAAGCAAAAAAATCAGGCATTGCTCGTCATATTGGCAAAGGAATGAATGTTTGGTCGACAGTGCACATTGATGATCTGGTGGAACTCTACACTCTCGCCGCCCTGCGCAAAGCCCCAGCTGGAGCCTTCTTATTTGCTGAGAATGGCGAAGTCAATTTTCAGACTTTGGTGGAAACAATTAAGGAAGGGCTCAAGCTCTCAACGCCGGTTGAAGATTGGGCATTCGACGAAGCTGTCAAAGAATGGGGACATGGAAGTGCCATGTACGGACTTGGCTCTAACTCCCGTGTTCGTGGACTGCACAGTCGTAAAATAGGCTGGAAACCTCATCACAATGACGTTGTGACAGATACGCTCAGAGCTTGTAAGAGCGAAAATTTGTAGATTGCGTGCCTTAAAGTGCAATATTCAATTTTTCTGGACTGAACTTTTTGCAGCCCTTTTACGTCTTTTAAGAGGGGAGCAATGATGAAAAATTCTCTTGAAAACCGCCACTATCAGCCACTCTCCCACAATACCGTTATAGCTAGTACCTAGGAAAAATTTGGAATTTTTCTTAGGTACTCTAATTTGGAGGTGTCGAATATGTCCACGGTCTGTCAAATTCGCCGATTTATCGCCGATCTTCCACCACAAACAATCTTTGTCACACGTGAATTGCTTACGTTTGGAGGGCGCAGGAGTGTCGATTGGGCGACAAGTCGTCTGGTGGCATCGGAAGCAATACTAAGACTTGCTAGAGGAGTTTTTGTGCGCAACGACAAAGCCATGGAAATTCCTCCACTGCACAAAATTGCAGAGGCTAAAGCGCGTGCGTTTGGAAAGTTGATTATTCCAACCTTAGCTGATTTGGCGGCTGCGCGTGGTTTCGAAAAACCAAAAAAGGCGGATAGGAGAAAAAAAGAAATTTCTGATTATGAAGGAGTTGCGCAATTTTCAGTAGTTGGATGCAAAGGAAATTTTATGACCGAGCACGGACGAGTGACATTTAAATCTATCGCTCCCAGGAAGTTTTTTCTTCATCAGGAAAAGGTCGGTAAATCGATCCTCGCTATGTGGCACGTCTCTGAAGATCTAAGATCTTCGTTCGACGCGATTCAACAGTTAGAGCGTTTTTCTCGACAAGAGAAGAAGCGTGTCAAAGAGCTGTCTGCATGGGTCCCTTCCTGGCTACACTTCTACCTTCGTCCCGATCCTCCTAGAGCAGATATAAGGGCTCCGTGGAGCATCTTTCCACTAATGAATGAAAGACCCGAAAAGGGAGAGCCAATGCCATTTGTTCAAGAAAGTTCTGCTCAGTATTATTCTTCTGCCAGTCGCAGGAGAACACCAATTATTCTCCACCATTCAACTCTATTAACCGGTCGAGGACCGCTCGTTGTTTGTTCAGCATAAATAGATACAGTTCATCCAAACCTGCTTTGTGCGCTACATGAGAGGCTAGTTGTTCCTTAAGTTCAGACAACTCATTGACATATTCTTCAACTCGTCTGTTAGCTTGTCCAGCCAATTCTGAATTGTCCTGAGTTACTGCAAGACTGGCTCTTTTTGTCCATAGCAAAATACTTGAATCTACCGAACTAATTTTATTTAGAATGAGCACTGCGGGCTCTTTCGTTTCTTCGATGAGTTTCAAAAAATCATCTAAGCATGCGTCGAGCGCGAAAATCATCGCACTAAGTTCGTCCAGATTTTTGACGTTTAAATCACTATTGGCCCAATTCAAGAATTCACTTAATGTGCCGTGTTCCTTTTCTTCAATATGTGATTTGTATTTAGCTAGAAGTGGCTCCAAATCGATATTTTCAACGCGAAGGTCTTTCAATAATTTAGTATGTTTCGAAATTGCTTCTGCCGCAGCGGCTCTTGTGTAGCTCAATTGCTCCAAATGCTTCTGCTCTTCAACTTCCTCTTCAGTTGAAACCTGCGTGGGCGAGTTCTTTCCTGCGGAAGACTCCAACGAAGCATCGCCTAAAATAACACGACGCAAAACAGATACAAACTCTTTGAGCATGACGCGAACTTAGAACTCTATTTCTTCACTAACGAATAGATCGAAAAGCGGTTGCCGTCGAGATCGTAGAAGTCGCTGCTCATTCCGACATGATTTTCATGCTCGCATGCTTTTTCGACTTCAGATTTGAATTTCACACCTCGCGAGATCAACTCTTCGCGTGTAGCGTAGACATCATCAACAGTGAAAACAATAATCGGTTGTCCTTCGACTGAACCTGCATGTTTTTGTTCGGGCTTCATGCCGTGCAATGCAAGAGTGGTGTTGCCTGTTTCAAGCTCGATCCAGCCTTCGTCTTCCATCTTCACTGTCATGCCTAAAACATCGCGGTAGAAAGGCAATGACTTTGCTGTGTCCATGACGTAGACGATCAGATAGGACAAGGTCGAAAGTTTGACTTCAGTTTTAACAGCCATTGCAAATTACCTCACGAAAAATTCTGAGGTCCCGACAGCATTTTGTAGGGACATGCGAAATATTACAACGTTTCTGAAAGACGCAGTCGACTTTTATGGTTACGTAAGCTCAATGCAGAAATTGGAAGGGAGGCGCGGGCGATTAAGCCAGAGCTGCTGCCAAAGGTGCTGGAGCCTTGATGTGGGTTCTTTCAGTTTCTTCCACCGCTTCTGCTTCGATTGCCCAAACGTAGAGACATGTATAAAAGGAAGCGCGGATGTAGTTGCACATTGCAGTCACGACAACGACTGTGGAGACCCAGAGGAATGCACCCATGATGAATAGCGGTGAGGTTTGCATTTGTAGTGCATAGGCTCCCAGGAAGCCGGATGCTCCACCGAACCAGACGAGCCCAGTTACGAGTTTGCAGATAAGTCCGACACCAACTTCGCCGACGCCGATTGTGAGAAGGTTTCCTTGAGCCATTCTGTCTGCACGCTTGAGAGCGCCCCAGAATGATGTTCCTTCAATAACAATGGCAGGCAAGATCAAGTGACCAGCTAGAGTCCAGAATACTGCGACGATACCGGCGAGGAAGTCGACGCCGAAGCCCATGGCTCCAGTTCCGCCTTTTCCTTTTAAGCCGCGAGCGATAGTCTTGGCTGCAAGTGTGGTAATTCCAAGCATAATCAGTGCAGGCAAGCTCCTTAGAACTTCCTGGCAGGCGATATTCATTTTTCCGGTGCCGGCGCCTTCGGTGAGGTGGCAGTACACGAGAGCGGTCGTGACGCCTTCAAGGAAACGGTTGGTGAGCCACCAGACAGCGACTATCATCATGGCGACGACACCCATGTCGGTGCCGGCTCCAACCATGTTACCCAGACCACTCGGGTCGGTGACCCCATTGAGTCCAGTCATGTTCATGAACTGCTCGGGGCTGCCCGACTTCATGATTTGTTGTCCGGATTGACCCAGCTGCGACGCTACTCCCTGTACTTGTCCGCCCATTTTGGCGTTTCCTTGCACAAAGAGCAGAATGGCGAAGAAGAAGTTACTTACGACAGTGAGAATCGACGGCACTAACAGGCGCCAATCTTGCCAGCCCATTTTGATGCTGGCCATTATCATCCTGAAGCCGCGTCCAAACGATTCAAACATGACTATTAACCCTCGTGGGGAATCGCCGCGGGTGGAAGACCCTGAAGCGAACTGCGGAAAACAATTGATTAGTAAGAAAAGAACTTAAAGGCCTAATGACCGTATGTATTCTAATCAGTTGCCAAGCGAATGTAAAGGGGTTTTGGCAAGATTATTGGTCAAAAACCGATAAAAACGGACAAAAAGAGTACGCAAGTGATTTAACCACTAAATCGACGCTTCAGGAACCCCTTCGACCTCAAGATCTTCAGCTTCGTAGCAAGAATCCAGCAAAGCCTTGTACTTTTCGGTAATAACCTTTCGTTTTACCTTGAAAGTTGGGGTAAGCTCATCATTTTCGATGCTGAAGTCGTGTTCGAGGATGACGTATTTTTTGATACGTTCAAAATTGGCGAGTGGCTCATTTTTGCGTTTGACTACTGCTTCAACTTCTTCGCGCACTTTTTCGTGTTTGTAGAGATTGTCTAGATCGTCTATTGGAAGGTCGTTCGCTTCTGCAAAAGTGAGCAAGGCGTCTTTGTGTAAGGTGATCAAAGCAGTTACATACTTGCGTCTGTCGCCATAGACCAAAATGTGGCTGATCAAACTTTCGCCCTTGTACAAATTTTCGATGTACTGTGGTGCGACGTGCTTGCCACCAGATGTGATGATGATGTCTTTTTTGCGGTCTTTGATTTTGAGGAAACCTTGACTGTCGATTTCGCCAATATCACCCGTATAGAACCAACCGTCTTTCAAGGCTGCGTCCGTTGCTTCGGCATTTTTGTAATAGCCTGCAAATATCGATGGACCTTTTACTAGAATTTCGCCATCGTCAGCGATCTTAACTTCGACGCCTTCCAGTGGCTTGCCGACAGTGCCGACGTGATTATTTTCAGGAATGTTGCAGGCAATTGGTGCTGCTGTTTCTGTAAGTCCATATCCTTCAACGATATTCAGTCCGATGATTTCGAAAAATTCTTGCACAGCTGGAGAGAGCGGTGCAGCCCCCGATACCATCACTCTGAGACGTCCGCCGAAGCGACGACGAATACGCGAGAATACAAGCCGGTCGGCGACACGAAGTTCTGCTTTGAGAATCTGATTGACGATATGATCTTCATTGCGCGCTTGAGCGGCTTTTCTATAATTGGCGGCCCGTTTTCCTAGAGCCATTGCCCAGCGAATCAAGTATTGCTGCGGTTTTGGCAGCTTTCTAATTTCAACTTGTATACGCTGATAGGCTTTCTCGTAAAAGCGCGGCACACCATTTAGAACTGTTGGTCGCACTTCGACTAAATTTCTTGGTACTTGTTCAATGCTTTCAGCATAAGCAACGATCAGCCCTTCGTAGATGGCAATCATTTGCCCGCCTACTCTTTCATATACATGTGAAAGCGGCAAGAAAGAAAGTGAAAGATCATTTTCGTTGAGACCAACCATCGAATGCATGGCATGGCACACCGAAATGATGTTGGAGTGGAGGAGCATTACTCCCTTTGGAATGCCGGTGGTGCCTGATGTATATACAATCGTTGCCAATTCATTCGGTTGGAGATTTTCAATACGTGACGGCAAAAGCTTCGGGTCTTTTCCAAGTTGAATTTCGCCTTGATTGAGCAACTGGTGCCAGCTTAAAGTTTGAAAGCGCGGATCTGTTTTGGTTGGTTCGCCTTCAAACAACACAACAAAGCGCAGTGTAGGAGGCAATTCTTTGGCATCTTGAATTTTCTTGAGTTGGCTTTCGTTTTCGCAAAAGACACCGACTGCATCACTATGTTTGATCAAAAATTGAGATTCTGGTGCTGCTAGAGTTGGATAAATAGGCACAGTAACTGCGCCAGTCGACATTGACGCCATGTCGGCCCATGTCCAGTGAGGGCGACTTTGAGACATGATAGCCACTTTTTCTTGGCGCTCGACGCCGAGACTGAGAAGCCCGCCGGCAGCCAATTCCACCGTGCGACCATGCTCTCTCCAGATGATTGGAATAAACTTGCCATCGACTTTGTGCATCACAGCTGGTCTTTCGGACATCGCTGCCACGCGCTCCCAGAAAACATCAATGATGGTTTTGTAAGTCAAAGTTTTATCCTTTCCTGATGCAAGAATTGAGCCAGTCGAGATACGAAAGGT
>JACMKL010000069.1 GCA_014380105.1 Candidatus Melainabacteria bacterium | reverse complement strand
TGCTCTTTTACGGCAAGCCGAACGAGGTGCATAACATGTCACAAGCGACGAAAAAACCATTTGGATCGTGGTCATCTCCAATTGCGGCGTCGCAGATTGCTGGTAGCGTCATTCGTTTGAGCCAACCACAGTGGGACGGCGACAATCTTTTTTGGATTGAAGGGCGACCTTTAGAAGGTGGGCGCAGCGTCATTGTAAAGCGCAATTCGGCAGGAAAGATCGAAGACGTTTTGCATGCGCCCTTTAATGCCAGAACACGCGTTCATGAATATGGTGGCGGAGACTATCTCGTCTACGACGACACTATTTATTTCTCCAATTTTGCTGATCAGAAATTGCATGTTTTAGAAGTCGGCGGAGAGCCAAAAGCGCTCGCAGGTGGATTAAAACAGCGTTTTGCCGACTACTCTTTTGATAAAACACGGCAGAGAGTTTTTGCTGTGATGGAAGTTCATGGTGATGATGAGCACGATGTCACCAACTCGATTGTGTCGCTTGACACTAAGGGTGAAGTGACACCACTTGCGGAAGGATACGATTTTTACGCTAATCCGCGCGTCAGTCCGGATGGTCGATTTGCTTGCTACATTGCCTGGAATCACCCTAACATGCCATGGGACGGCACTGATTTATTCTTGGTCGAGCTGGATAAAGATGCCAGAGCCAAGTCTATCTGCAAAGTGAGAGGCGGAGAAAATCTTTCCGTCATTTATCCCGAATGGGGTGCAGACGGTACGCTCTATTTTGTCAGTGACGACACGGGTTACTGGAATTTGTATGAATTGAATGCTGAAAACCTTAAAGGAGATCTCAGCGAAGATTCTGGAAGGCATGCAAAAATTCTATACAACGATAAACGTGAACACTCGCTCCCACCGTGGGTATTCGGCAATCATTCCTATCGTCCATTGGAAGATGGCAGTATTTTGTTGGCTGCTAACGATTGCGGAATGTGGGAATTATCACTGTTGAAGAAAAATACTTCTGGTGGTGTTGATGTAGAAAAAATTGCAACGCCATACACTTCCTTTAATTACGTTGGCGTCTCTAATGATACAGCTGCCATGTGCGCAGGATCTCCTGAGAGTTTTAACGCACTCGTACTGGTCGATTTGAATACACATAAATGTACCGAAATCCGTGCCACGAGCAATTTGGCAATTAGCAAAGAACATATCTCTCAGCCTGAGACCATAGAATTTAAAACAGAAAATGGAAAGACGGCGTTCGCATTTTTCTACAAACCGAAAAACAAAGACTTTGAAGGAATGTCTGGTGAGTTGCCACCACTGATAGTGTTCAGTCACGGTGGCCCAACCGGCGCCACTTCCAATGTTTTTAATTTGTCCGTACAGTATTGGACAAGCAGAGGATTCGCGATTGTTGACGTCAATTATGGCGGCAGCACCGGCTTCGGTCGTGAATATCGGGAGCGCTTGAATGGAAATTGGGGCGTCGTCGATATGCAAGATTGTGAAAACGCTGCGCGACATCTGGCTTCCGAAGGTTTGGTCGACAAGAATAGAATGGCGATCGCCGGTGGTAGCGCCGGTGGTTATACGACATTATGCGCTCTTACTTTTGGAAACGTCTTCCGCGCCGGTGCCAGCCACTTTGGCGTAAGTGATCTCGAGGCATTGGCTTCTGATACACATAAATTTGAAGCGCGTTATTTAGATCGAATTGTTGGTGATTATCCAAAAGACGCAGCCATCTACAAAGCGCGTTCTCCAATCAATCACACTGATAAACTATCCTGCCCAATTATTTTCTTGCAGGGTAGTGAAGATAAAGTTGTTCCACCAGCCCAATCTGAATCTATGGTAGAAGCGCTGAAAAAGAAGGGTTTGCCAGTTGCATATGTATTGTTCGAAGGCGAACAGCATGGCTTCAGGCAAGCACAGAACATCTCGCGTGCGCTGGAAGCAGAGTTGTATTTCTATTCAAGAGTATTTCACTTTGACCTTGCGGACAAAATTGAGCCTGTCGAAATTATCAATGCTGATGCAATAAAAGAAGTAGCAGCAAGGCACTAGTTAGCAGCTTCCGAGCTGGCTGTTAGCCCATTGAAACGCGTTCTTGAGTTGTTTCTTCTTCGGGAATTGCTTCGCTTGTTTGCTTGGTGTCGAGCAGCGCAGCCACTTGTACAAGTAGCGGCTTGCGATCAGTTTCGTCAACTTTTTCGTACTGCCAGAACAGCCCGGCTATTTCTAACCAACGATCATCCTGTGCATCTGTTACTGAAAGGCGCATAGCCAGATCCCGCATCAATTGCGCAAAGGAGAAGCATTCGCCGTCTAGGTTTTGATAGCCTTCGTCTTTCTCGATTGCAATTCCCAGTCTGAGAGCTGATACGTATGCGCCGACGGACGGTTCGATTTTGAGAAGCTCTCTTTCTAAAAGCACCAAATCCGATGCCATGAACGTCAGTTGCATATACTTTGGTGGAGTGAATGTGTCAGGTACTGAAAGCGGTCTGTCATCATCGTCTTCGTCGAAGGTGACTGAATCATCGTCTTTGACGTGCGAATAAAGTTGAGTCTTGAATGCGCGTCGCTCGTGAGGTTGAGTGTCTTCTGTGTCGAAGTAATAGTCGGTAATGCCAGGTATGGAAAAACGCTTTTCACGACGATAGAGATCGAAGCACAGGAATGATGCAACCAAAACCGTCAAGAAGCATGCATACGGCACCAGATAAGGAGTGTTTGCATCTACTGGCAAGAATGATTCGATCAATCCCTCACGTTTTGCATTGAGCAATGCTCCGCTCCATGTGGCGGCGAGCAAGCTCAGGAAAATTGTGGTCGGAAGTTTGTAGTTGGGGGCAGCCTTTGTGCCCAACAAAATGAAAAGAGCCGCAGACATGCAAGCAAAAGTAATCCAAGCAGCCCCATTAAAGAATGCCAACGGAGGAAGAACAGTAACCAGGTCTCTCCATGCAGCCAACAGAAATTGCCCAATCGAAAAACCGATTGCTGCGCCTGGCATAACCAGGAGCCATCTGGCTGGCGATGGTTGTTTTCCTTCAATCACAGATTTTGCCTGTAAATAGGTCTCTAGCTTGTAAAGATAGCATAGAGAAGAGATATATCGAAGGCCTGTTCAGGCGAATTAAGGCTGGCAATTATCGGTCAAAGTGCGCTATCGCTGAGCGGCGCCGGTCATCGGTACAAATTTGACTGGTATGAGTTTCTTCTGCATTAATCGACCCGATTCGCGTTTTAAGATCAAAAGTTCTTGTGAGCCTTCTCCCACCGGGATGACGAGCCTTCCGCCTTCTGCTAATTGGTCTAAGATTGGCTGTGGTACGTGATTTGGAGCCGCGGTTACGATAATCCGCTCGAAAGGCGCTCTCTCCGGCCAGCCCATATAGCCATCACCGGTACGAACACTGACATTGCGTATTCCGAGAGTCTTCAGCCTATCTCTGGTTTGGCTGGCCAGTTGAGGCACAATCTCGACTGAGTAAACCCATTTGCATAGTTTTGCCAGGACAGCTGACTGATATCCACAGCCCGTCCCAATTTCGAGAACTTTCATTGATGGAGTCAATTGCAAAGCCTCTGTCATCATCGCAACAATGTAGGGCTGTGAGATAGTTTGTCCGTGTTGCAATGGCAGTGCACTATCTTCGTAGGCATGGTCGCGAAGCTGAATATCAACGAACTCGTGCCGTGGCACTTCACGCATGGCGCGTAAAACTTCTGCATCACTAACCCCGCGAGCATTTATTTGTGCCGTAACCATGGCTGTCCGCTCGTGCCGCCGATCTGTCGAAGCATCAGAATTATTTGCCATAGCGATATTCCTTGCGGGTTTCCGGTTCACTATTTGACGACCTGACTTTTGATTAGTCAGTTCGTCTTTCTTGATTTTAAGCAATCCATTACGCTTTCAACAAGCACAGCAATCAAATGGTCGACTGGCAGACTGGCAGGAGATGAATAATGGATCTTAAGGGCAAAACAATTTTCATCACGGGTGCCTCCCGCGGTATAGGCAAAGCAATTGCTGAACGTGCTGCTGTCGATGGAGCCAATATTGTCATAGCTGCAAAAACGTCCGAGGAAAATCCCAAGTTGCCGGGCACCATATTTAGTGCAGCCGATGACATTGTTAAGCTTGGTGGAAACGCTCTGGCATTGAAGGTGGATGTTCGCTTTGATGATCAAATACAAAGTGCAATTGAGCAAGCAGTCAAACATTTCGGCTCACTAGATATCTTGATCAATAATGCGTCAGCGATTAGCCTGACGGGCACTCTCGAAACTGATGCAAAACGTTTCGACCTGATGAATCAAGTAAATGTTCGCGCTACGTACCTCGTTTCACGCGCGGCAATTCCTCATCTGGAGAAGGCTCAGAATCCGCACATTTTAAATCTCTCGCCGCCACTAAATCTAAATCCGAAATGGTTTGGCGGTCACGTCGCTTACACAATGTCAAAATATGGCATGTCGATGTGCACTCTCGGCATGTCTGCAGAGTTGAAGAAGAAAAAAATAGCTGTCAATTCGTTATGGCCTGAAACCGGCGTAGCGACTGCGGCCGTGAAGAATCTACTTGGCGGCGACGAAGCGATGAAGCATTGTCGTAAACCAGAAATTGTCGCCGACGCAGCCTACTGGATACTCACTCAAGACTCGACCGAATGTACCGGCAATTTCTTTATCGATTCTGAAGTTTTGAAAAACGCAGGAGAATCCGACCTCGATAAGTACAGCGTTGTGTCTGGACATAAGTTGATGCCGGATTTCTTCTTGGACTAATTCATGACGGTTATTCTGTTTTTGTAGCAGCAGATCTTGTTGTCTTCACGACGGCAAGGTCTTCTGAGAAATCATCAGCGTCTGAGAACTTTGGTTCTATTGCGATTTTTCCATCGTGATCAACGTAACCACTTTTCCCGTCAGCTACGACACGAGCCATTCCGCAAGAGAATGGGTGTGCTTCATCGAAATTAAGTGGGACAACTGTTTTTCCTTTCTTGTCGATAAAGCCCCATTTTGCTGATACCAAAGCTGGCGTCATCCCTGAATTCTGCCATCTACCTTTTGCTACTGGTGCCAGTCCTTCGGCAAATGGTAATCCAAAACTGAATTTGCCATCGATTTTTTTTGTGCCAGATTCGTCGATATAGAGCCAATTGCGTGGTTGTCCACCTTTTGCTCCTTCGCCCGTAGTGACGCATGCCAATCCTTCTGAAAACGAGCTGGCACCGTCGTAAGTTGGCTTGATGAGAGTTTTCCCTTTGCTGTCCACGAAACCGAAAAGTCCACCCGATACTAGCCAGTTGTAGCCAAAGCCAACAAGGCTCATCGCAGGTCCGCTAGTTTTCAGAACGCTAAAAGTATTGTCTGAATTCGCGAGTAGCATTTGATAGGCCGGTTTGACTGCAAATGTTCCATCGCGATCAATTGCCCCTGCCTTCTGTCCGCTGTATACAACAGCTAATCCTTTTTGGAAATCTTCCGCCTGTGCAAAAGCAGGCTTTATTACTGTCTTGCCGGTCTTGTCGATGTATCCCCACTGCGTGTCGCTAGTGACGCCATTTTCTTTGCTGCAAGTGAATTTGACTGCAGCAACACCTTCAGAGAAAGGGTTTGCACTTTCAAATGCAGCGGGGATCACGACTCTTCCTGTTGTATCGATGTAGCCGTAAAGTCTCACGTCGTTTTCGTTGCTTATGACGGCAGCTAAACCATTCTTAAAAGGTTTTGCGGTGTCAAAGGTAGGCGCAATTTGCATCTGCCCCGTCTTATCGACATAGCCATATTTTCCTCCAATTTTTACGGCGGCTAAGCCTTCCGAAAATTCGCTCGCTTCGTCAAAGTTGGCTGCGATGGTCAGTTTGCCGGTACGATCAATGTATCCATAGGCTTCTGTGTTCGTTGCGGCGCGCGCCTGACCGGCAGCACCAATAGTGATGAGCCCGATTTGAGCTGAGATGGCTAGCGCAATAAATTTTTGCATGTGGTAAATCCTCCCAAAGCTCAACTGGAGGAGTGTGATTTTTAGGGGGAAACGAATACATGTGCGATAGTAGTGAGAAAAATATGGTGAACATTCGGTCGTGCAACTTTCATTCGCGTTTGGCGCTGGAAATTCTATATAGTTCCTTTGCTTCCGCACTATATCGCTTGGCTCTCGTCGTATTGCCCTGTAGTGCTTCAACCCGGGCGAGGTATTTTTTTGCGTCACCAAGAAGGTTGGAATTTTGTGTTGTTTCTGTCAGCCGCATTTTTGTCAGTGCTTCGTGTTTAGCTGCCAGTGCCAAGCTTCTGTGATTATCTAGCTCATAGCAAAGAGATAAATTCGCGAGAGCATAAATTGAAAGTGGATCGTTTCCATTCCCAAAATTCAAGGATGCTAGGCGTCGAGCTAGTTTCGCTGCATCTTTAAAGCGGTCTAAATTTACCAGGATCACGACCCTGTCTAGAAGCGCTTGATAGAACTCTTTAATAAATTTGTCTCGTGTAGATTCGCCTGTGGCGTCAGCTTTGCCTGACATTTTGTCTAAATCTGAGTCCAACTGATGGCTGTACCTTTCAGCTCTTTCGTAATCCCCAGAAAGTAATGCTAAGCGAGCTCCGACCACCGCCTTTAAAGATTCGTTGTGATCTGACGAGAAAACTTGCTGTTTGAGTAATTTCGAAAAATGTTGGTTGGCTTGAGTAAGCTTTGATTCTGCGATCTCAATAGTAATGCGATTGAGGTCGACTCTTGTCATAATTTCAGAAGGCGTTTTCGCATCGGGAAACTTTATGGAAGTCGATGCGTTTAGCAGTCTCTGAGCCAAGTGATACTTTTCGGCATTTATGAGAGCTTCAGCACCTCGGATAAGCCATTCCGCTCGCTCGAGTTGGTGTTTTTCTAATTGCGCAT
>JACMKL010000068.1 GCA_014380105.1 Candidatus Melainabacteria bacterium | reverse complement strand
CGTTTTCTTCGCTTTTTCTTTGAAGGCAATTTTCAAAACTTCGTCCAGATGAGCTACAGGAATAAGTTCGATGCGCTCTTGAACGTACTTAGGAATTTCTTGTAAATCCTTTTCGTTGGCTCTTGGAAAGACGACTGTCTTAACGCCCTGTCTCAAGGCTGCCAAAACTTTCTCTTTGAGCCCGCCAATTGGGAGCACACGACCACGTAATGTGATTTCGCCTGTCATGGCAAGGGAAGCTCTCACAGGTCGCTTAGAAACGGCGGAGAGTAGCGCTGTGGCCAGAGCAATGCCTGCAGATGGACCATCTTTTGGAATGGCCCCTTCCGGTATATGGATATGAATGTCGATATTGTCATAAAAGCCTGGCTCTAAGCCAAGCTTCTCGGCATGTGAGCGCACATAACTGAAAGCCGCATGAGCAGACTCTTTCATCACATCGCCTAATTGACCGGTCAGCTGCAACTTACCTTTGCCCGGCATAATATTGACTTCCACCGAAAGCGTTTCGCCCCCGGTCTCCGTCCAGGCCAGCCCAGTTACAATACCGACTTGCGGTCCGCGCACTTCATTTTCTCTGACAATTTTAGGCGGTCCTAAAAACTGTGGCACCAGATTCGGTACTAGTTTGACCGTGGCATTTTTATTTTTTACGATCTGAGTCGCCGCTTTACGTGCAATTGTAGCGATGCAACGCTCCAGACCGCGCACACCTGCTTCGCGTGTATATTCCTGAATAATTTTGCGCAAGCAAGCTTCCGGAATTTTTAACTGCTTAGCATTAAGACCATGTCTTTCCAAGGTTTTCGGAATGACATGATTTTCAGCAATTGCTACTTTCTCTTCTTCGGTATATCCGGAGATATGAATTACTTCAAGCCTGTCGTGCAGCGGGCGCGGCACATGATCAAGTGAATTAGCAGTCGCCACAAACATCACTTCGCGCAGAGAAAATGGCGCGTCCAAATAGTGGTCTGTGAAATCATCGTTTTGATCAGGGTCGAGCACTTCCAACATGGCAGCAGTCGGGTCGCCTTGATAGCTGCGCGACATTTTCTCTACTTCATCAAGGAGAATGACGGGATTTTTTGTGCCCGCTTGTTTGATCGATTGAATAATCCGACCAGGCATGGCGCCAATATAAGTACGTCGGTGTCCACGGATTTCCGCTTCATCACTGACGCCGCCAAGACTGATGCGCGAGAATTTGCGGTTCATCGCTCGAGCAATTGATTTAACCAGGCTGGTCTTACCGACGCCCGGAGGTCCGACCAGACAGAGGATAGTTCCCTGTGGTTGACGTGAAAGTTTTCGGACTGCCAGATATTCAAGAATGCGCTCTTTGACCTTACCGAGCCCATAATGATCTTCTTCAAGAATTTCGTCAGCTGTATCGAGATCGATCAACTCACGCGATCGTTTCGCCCACGGTAATGAAATGAGCGTATCGAGATATGTGCGGATAACGGCTGCTTCAGCGCTTTGCGGCATCATCTTTTCAAGGCGAGAAAGTTCTTTCGTCGCTTTTTCAAGAGCCGTGCCTGCGATTTTGGCCTTGGCTATTTTTACTTTGTACTCGGCAATCTCGCCCTGAGCCTCGCCTTCCGCGCTCAATTCATCTTGAATGATGCGAATTTTCTCTCGCAAATAATATTCGCGCTGCGTTTTTTCTAAATTGAATCTGACCCGATCATGAATCTGTTGTTCCAGTTCTGCAAATTCGAGTTCTCTTGAAAGCAGCTGACTGACATATTCAAGACGTTCAATGGCATCAATGATTTCCAGACATTTTTGACGTTCGGCTAAATCAAGTCCAAGATATGTGGCGATGATATCGGCAAGGCGACCGGGTTGTGCGATGCCAGACACAGCAAGCAGACTTTCAGGATTGATTTTCTTAGTCGTCTTAACGTACTGCTCGAACTTCTCAACGGCAACACGCACCAGAGTCTTAGTGGACTCATCTTCCAGTGTGGTTTCGTCCTGCGGTGTGACGATCGCTGAAAAATGGTCGGCCTCATCGATAATTTTGTCGAGCAAAACGCGGCTGGAGCCCTCAACTAGAGCCTTTACCGTGCCGTCCGGAAGTTTTAGCATCTGCATCACTTCGGCAAGAGTGCCCAATTGATAGATGTCATCTTCTTTCGGATTTTCGCACTCAGGATCTTTCTGAGCAACCAGAACCACCAGGCGATCATCCCGCAGCAAAGCCTGCTCTAGAGCGGCAATCGATTTCGGGCGGCTCACGAAGAGAGCCTGGACCATCTGAGGGAAAACGACTACATCCCTTAAGGGAATCAGAGAATACGAAGTTGTGCTTACTACGGCCATTGTGCCTCAAGCGCTGCCTAATCTCTAAATTGTACGGTCTGCCTGAGTTTCTGTGCTAACTCAGGCAATCTCTCCCTTCAGCTTTGCTTTTGGCAACTGAAGTAATTCCGCAGTAGAACGCTTATCTACGAGATCTTTCGTAATGTGAACTGCCTTAATGTCTGTTCGTGAAGGCACTTCATACATGATGTCGAGCATGACCTCTTCCACAATCGCACGAAGTGCGCGGGCGCCGGTTTTGCGCTTAATTGCTTCTTCTGCAACAGCCTTAATGGCTTCTTGATCGAACTTAAGTTCAACACCGTCCAGTACTAGCAGTTGTTGATACTGCTTGAGAATGGCATTTTTAGGCTCAACCAGAATTCTGACCAGTGCTTCTTCATCGAGCGATTCGAGAACAGCAATTACAGGCATCCGTCCGACAAATTCCGGAATCAAACCGAACTTGAGCAAATCGTCTGGGGCTGTGTCTTTGAGAATTTTGCTGGCCTTGAGTTCGCGCTCCCAGGCTGTGAGAGGTCGGTCTGATCCAAATCCGATATTGCGGTTGGATGAGACGCGCGATTCAACAATTTTGTCGAGGCCGACAAATGCACCACCGCATATAAACAAGATATTGGCAGTGTTGATTTGAATGAATTCTTGATGTGGATGCTTACGTCCACCTTGTGGCGGAACGTTGGCAACAGTACCTTCAATCATCTTCAAGAGCGCTTGTTGTACGCCTTCTCCCGATACGTCGCGAGTGATTGAAGTGTTTTCGGACTTGCGTGAAATTTTGTCGATTTCGTCGATGTAAATGATGCCGCGCTCTGCTTTTTTGACATCGTAATCAGCTGCTTGATAGAGGCGCAGCAAGATATTTTCGACGTCTTCACCGACATAACCGGCTTCGGTTAAAGTGGTCGCATCGGCGACTGCAAACGGTACATCTAAAAGTTTTGCCAAAGTCTGTGCAAGAAGGGTCTTGCCGCATCCGGTTGGTCCAATCAAAAGAATGTTGGATTTTTGAATCTCAACTTGATCTGCCATATCGGAATTGTGGCTGATTCTCTTGTAGTGGTTGTATACCGCTACAGACAGAATTTTCTTAGCAGTTGACTGTCCAATGATGTGTTGGTCCAGAAAACTCTTAATTTCTTGCGGTTTTGGAATGTCCACCAACTGCGGCAACACAGTTTCAGATGTTGCCGGTTGCGGCGCGCCATCGAAGAGTTCTTCGTCGAGAATCTCATTGCAGAGATCCACGCATTCATCACAGATATATACGCCCGGTCCGGCAATCAGTTTTTTGACCTGATCCTGACTCTTTCCACAGAACGAGCACTTTAGTCTGTTGTCTGACTGCTTTGGCATCTGTTGTCCTTCTAATGGTTTTCCTGTGACCTACGTGCTTTGCCTCTTTAGGGCTTCTTGCACAGACTTGGAAAGAGACGGCCTAGACTGCTGAAAGTGCCTCAACTTTGGAGATTACTTCATCAACCAAACCATACTCCTTGGCTTCCTCTGCTGTCATTATATTGTCTCGGTCTGTATCCTTCTCAATCGCTTTCACGGTTTGGCCAGTGTGGTGAGCGAGAAGCTCATTGAGCTGACGTTTGATGCGGATGATTTCGCGAGCTTGGATTTCGATATCCGTTGCTTGACCTTGAGCTCCACCTAATGGTTGGTGAATCAAGATGCGAGCGTGTGGGAGTGCCAAACGTTTTCCTTTAGCGCCGGCAGCGAGGAGGAAAGCTCCCATTGATGCTGCTTGTCCCAAGCAAATCGTTGAAACGTCAGAACGGATATGTTGAATGGTGTCGTAAATTGCCAATCCGGCAGTTACTGAGCCACCTGGAGAATTAACGTACAGACGTATATCTTTCTCCGGGTCTTCGCCTTCGAGAAGAAGCAATTGAGCAACGATGAGGTTAGCCACGTTGTCGTCAATTGGCATTCCTAAGAAGATAATCCGCTCACGCAGCAAGCGCGAAAAGATGTCAAATGCGCGCTCGCCGCGTGCAGTTGTTTCGATGACGGTTGGCGCGTAGTAGGACGTCGGAGACTGTGCAGCTCCCGACATGCTCCAGAGATCGTAAACGTCATTCCGTGTTGGGCGCTGATTCGACATGTTCTTCCTTCCAGATATATGTTGTGCAAACAACCAGTTAACTTATTTGGTGACTACATTTGCTTAACATCACGTTAGCACGAATTTTCCAACCTTCAATCCAACATTTGTCAGTCTGCCAAAAGTTTCGCCAAATTAGCCCGTTTAGGCAATTTCAGCTAATTGAAAGTCCGCTCCCGTCACCATGGGTAACGCCTATTATTTTACGCAAAACCCGATAAACGGTATTAAATCAGCTGCGAAATTAGGCTTTAGCCTTTTTTGCGCCAGCTTTTTCTTTTGGTTTTTCTTCGGCGTCTTCAGCAGCTTCAGCTTTCTTGGCTGATTTTTTCTCAGCTTCAGGCTTGGCTTCTTTCTTCGCTTTTGCGTCATCTTTAGCGTGGTCATGCCCTTCGTGGTCATGGTCGCAATTTTCGCCGTGAACGTGCTCAGGCTCTTCTACGAATTTTACTGTCGCTTTCTCGACGAGATACTCAACAACTTTATTGGTGAGTACTTCTTCCATAACCTGGCGACGGACTTCTTCGTTACGCGCAATTTGTTCGAATGGCACTTGGTAGCGTTGTACGAGTTCGGCAAGGTAGGGTGCCATTTCTTCGTCTTGTACGCTCATTTTTTCGTTGCGTACAACTGCACCTAATACCAAGCTCGTCAAAACGCGCTGTTTTGCTTCTTCGAATTTTGAATCTTTGACTTGTTGGAATTCATCGGAGCGTTCGAATTCATCAAACGGTTGTTGAGTTTGTTCGAAATAACGCTTCAGTTGTTGCATGAGCAAGTTTTGCTCGCGCTCGATCATTGTTTCCGGAATATCAACTTTAGCTGCACTGACGACTGCTTCTACAACAGCACGCTGAGTGCGCATGTCATTTTCTTGCTTAACTTCTTCGGAAATTCTTTCTTGTAGTGCGGCTTTCAATTGATCTAGATTTTCATAGCCAACTTCTTTCGCCAATTCTTCGTTGACGTCAGGAGTTGTGCGCTCTCTGATTTCCTTCAACGAAACTTTGAATAGGGCTTCTTTACCAGCCAATTCTTTGTTTCTGTATGAATCTGGGAAAGTAGCGGTGATATCAAAATCGGTGTTGGGCATTCTTCCTGCAACTTGTTCGCAGAAGCCTTCCAAGAATGCTCCTTCGCGAAGTTCAAGTAACAAGCCTTGTGCTTTGCCGCCTTCAACCAAATTGCCATCAACGAGGCATTCGAAGTCGAGAAGGACGGTGTCGCCCATTTTTACTTCGCGTGGCTCGATGGCTGTCAGACTGGACTTCGACTCGGCAACTGAATCCAATGCTTTGTCGAGAGCCTCTGGAGGCATTTTCGCTTCAGGTACTTCAACAGAAACACCAAGGTATTCGCCAAGAGTAACTTCAGGGCGAACTTCAAATTTGGCGTTAAGTTTGAGTGGTGAACCCAATTCAAAATCGCAATTGTCGATTTCAGGCTCTGTGATGACATCAAGATTTTCGTCCATGATCGCTCTGGTGAGCAATTCTGGAACCAGCTTCTCAAGCGCTTCACGCTTGATGTAATCAACACCAAGTGTTTTCTCAATCATGTTGCGTGGCGCTTTGCCCCGTCTGAATCCTGGAATGTTGATCTTTCCCGAGAGCTGCCGGCAGGCCAGCTCATAGGCTTTCAGCGCCTTCTCGGATTCGAGTTCCAAACCCATACGAACTATGTTTTTGCCTTCCCTGTCGAGGGTGACTTTCATTTCGAATTACCTGTTCCGTGAGTGCTGGGAGCCAATGCGGCATGGACAAAACCAACCGCTTCGGTTGAAAGACTCGTACGAGACCTTAGAACCGCATACTGGCGCTGATTTTATCACGTAGCGACACCAGGTTAGCCGAGCCTTGCGGATCTCTTTACCTTCTCGAAAAGCGCTTGACTCTGCTGGTTATCGAATATCGATGGAAGTATTGGCAAGTAGAAGACCAATTACGACAGCCAAATTGACTGCCATGAAAATTCCAAACAGTGCCGCTCCCATGATCAGCTGCCAAGTTAGTAGCGCCTGTCTGGGTGTGAGTGTATTGATAATGCCGAAGCGGTTGGCAACATAGAAGACAAGCATTACGCCAACAAGCAAATCACAGACGAGTACAAACTGTAGTCGCATGCCTGCAAATGGTTTTATTGCCAATGACAAAACTGTAAGAATTGTCGCCAACAATAAGAAAATAGTAGTGGCACGATCGCTGTCGCGCACTTTAACTTCTTGATCGCGACCAAGACTATTGATATATCGAAGCGCAGCAGAACTACTTTCCCAACGACTGCGACGCAGCGCAATGCCAGTTTTTTCAGGGGGCTCTGCAATCACTTTAGGCGGAAGTGGCGGAATAGGGCGATGCACGGTTGGCTCTTCGTCGCCTTCTTCGCGCACGAAAAGTTCTGCTGTCCCTTCGGAAGCTTCTTTCAACTCCGATTGCGCATCGTCTTTCATGCGTCAAACGATAACACAACATCAATGCAGGCAGTGTTTGAGTCTTTATTCAATAAATAAATGGAGCGGGAGACGAGGCTCGAACTCGCGACATCCTCCTTGGCAAGGAGGCATTCTACCACTGAATTACTCCCGCAATTCCGGCGCGTTCTTCATTATATAGGCAACCAATCAGATTTCAAAAATTGCGTAAACAGATCTTGCTGAAAGGTTACTACTTAATCCCGAGAGCGGCTTTAGCCTGGGGTCTCCGGGATAAGCGCTTTTCAACGTCAGAAAGGATGCGTACTACCTGATAGGCATTATTGGCATCCGTTCTTGGTCTTTCACCGGTGGCGATGCATTGCAAGAAGTGCTCGCATTCCACATTCAAAGGTTCAGTATCAGCATAACTTGGATATTCGACAATCATGCGACCATCGCGTCCGAGGCTGTGAAGAGCAAGTTTGTTTTCAACTTGCGCATCATTTAGTACAGCAGTTTTGAGACTACCGTTAACAGTCAACCTGACAAGCTTCTGTGGGTCTACCCAGCTGTTTCTCACTTGCCCGGGAATCTCTCTACCTTTCACAGGGAAAGAGAGGTCAAGATAAGCAACGTCAACTAGTCCATTTCCGTGAGTATCCCAGCCACCGACACGGCTGACTTGAGTGTCTTCACAATCAAGCAAATAACTCATCATCGAGATATCGTGCGGAGCGAGGTCCCAAAGAACACTCCAATCTCGGCGCGACATATTGAAATTCATACGGTCTGAGCGAACGAACAATAATTCGCCAAGTTCACCTTGCGCAATCAAGTCCTTAAGACAATTGACGGCAGGGTGATAGAGAAGAAGGTGACCGACCATCAGAACAAGATTGCTCTTGGTTGCCAATTCATCTAATTCATCTGCATGTCTGACATCACGCGCCAAGGGCTTCTCGACATAGACGTGCTTTCCGGCTAGGAGAGCCCGTTTTGCTAAGTCGAAGTGTGTGTCGGATGGTGTTGCCACAACAACGGCTTTGACGTCCGGTGCGTCCAACATTTCTTGAAAATTGTCGGTGACTCTGACCCCGCGATGCTCACGTTGAACGTGTTCGAGCCTCACCGGGTCAGAGTCGCATACATAAGCCAATGCACTGAGGTTGGCAAAATTACGGACCAGGTTTTTCCCCCAGTTACCGCATCCTATGACTGCTACCTTCGGTAACTCCACAAGCGCTCCTCAGCGAATTAACGCCTTATTTTTTCTTGTTGACGGCTTCGCTAAATTCCTTGCCGACACGGAATCCAGGAACACGCTTTGCAGGAATATGCAACGGTTCATTGGTCTTAGGATTACGGCCGGTGCGTGCTTTGCGCTGACGCGCTTCGAACGTACCGAATCCAACCAAAGTAACTTTTTCGCCGGTAGCTACGTGCTTGATGATGGTTTCCATCATCTTGTTAATAACTTGTTCGGCATCTTTCTTGGTCGTGGTTGCTTCTTTTGCCACGATGTCCACTAATTCAGCTTTATTCAAGGCCCAAACTCCCGATTTCTAGTGGTGACGCTTTCTACCAAAGGGACTCCAGAAGACTCCAAGAATTTCTCAGCCACTAATGGCTAGTTAATTCTAATGCCTGGTAACGAACAAAAAGTCCTAACCGGGCGAAGGACTGAGCCTAATCATGATAACGGCTTGGAGCAATGCTAGCATAAAGTTCGAGCCCTACGCGGCCAGGTCATTTACGTGTTTAGAGATATTACTAATGATTCAGCAAAGACAACCGACCCTTTCCTCCGTCCGAAGAGACGCTTGGGTTGAGGTGGATCTCGCTGCTATCGAAAAAAATCTGGCGATTGTCACAAGTTTTTTAACCGCTGACAATAAAGTTAATTCCGAAAATCTTCCTAATTCGTCCACCAAAACAAAAATTATGGCGGTTGTTAAGAGTGATGCTTACGGTCACGGCAGCCTTCCGGTCGCCGAAATGTTGGTTGCCCTGGGAGTGGATTGGCTTGGCGTGGCATCCGTCGACGAAGCCTGCCAATTACGAGCACTGGAGTCTAAACCTCCCATCCTCATCCTGGGACCAGCTCCAAGCTGGGCTGTCAAAACAGCAATCGAAGCTGACCTCAATATGACCGTCACTTCCCTTACCGAATTAAAAGATATAAGCGCGACAGCAACTCGCATGAAACGCGCCGCTCAAGTCAACATAAAAGTCGACACCGGCATGCATCGCCTGGGCGTATTGCCCGGCAGCTTGATTGAGATGTTGGACGTAGTTAAGTGCGACCACAATTTAAAATTGGTAAGCATCTTCAGCCATCTGGCTATGGCTGCCGATCCCGACGCGACCGCCCAGCAAAATTCTGTCTTCAATGAATGCATCAGAAAAGCGCGGTCATATATAAAGGAACCTTTTATCACCCACATGGCATCGAGCGATGCTGTAAAAGCCTTTCCCGACACCCATTGCGATATGGTGAGAGTAGGAATTCATTTATATGGACTGGAAGCAAAAAAAGATTCGGACTTCTTGCATCCCGCCATGTCAGTGAGAGCTCGCATTAATCACACACAAGAAATCGAAGCTGGTGAGTCGGCTGGCTACAATTACACTTGGACAGCAAAACGCCCGTCACGCCTGGCATCCATTCCGATTGGATATGCAGATGGTGTGGATCGCGGACTATCGAACCGAATGACATGTCTCTTGATGGGCAAAACAATTCCGCAAGTCGGCATCATCAGCATGGACCAAATGCTCGTCGATATTACAGATGTACCTCAAGCCCAAGAAGGTGACGTAATCACGCTTATAGGCAGCGAGCAAGGGCAGGGAGCATTCGTTGATGGAAAAACATCCAGCTTGCCGACGCTTTCACTGGCCACATGGGCGGGGATGCTTGATACCATTACGTACGAGTTAGCCTGCAGGCTGCGCGTTCGATTGCCGCGCATATACACGCGTCACAGAGCGGCTCCTTTTACGACAGGGGATAAGTAGTGTCCAGGCAGATTGGTATCTTCGGCGGAACTTTCAATCCGATCCATCACGGACATTTGTTGATTGCAGAGTTCGCGCGCCAACAATTCAATCTCGACAAAATCATTTTTGTGACAAGCGGCACGCCACCTCACCGAGACGACGATTTACTCGATCAGGAATCACGTCATAAGTTAGTACTGGCTGCGGTATCAACCAACGAATATTTTGAAGGATCAGATGTTGAGTTGAAACGTCAGGGACTGTCGTACACAGCCGACACTCTGGCCTACTTTCGCGAAAAACTTGGCTCCGACGTAAAATTGAACTTTATGATTGGTGGAGACAATTTTGCACAAATCGGCAGCTGGCACAAAGTTGATGAATTGATCACACAGTGCCGCATTCTTGTTGCACCGAGACTTGAATATAAAATTGAACAAACCAATCCGCTCGTCAGAAAGATGGAAGCGCGGGATCCGGAAAAATTTATGATGCCAGCAGATGCCGACTGGGCGATAATTGATTTTCCCGGCGTCGCTATTTCCAGCTCACTGATTAGAGAACGGCTCGGCAAGGGAAAATCGGTAAGATATATGGTGCCGAGAGAAGTCAATGAAATGTTGATTGCAGAAAATTATTACACCAGCAAAACATCCGTTCAAACTAAATAATCAAATCATGACCAAAAATTCCCTAACAAAAATAAAACGCAAAGGCATTCCGGAAGAACTCACTCTGGACGCCGCCCGCAGGTGGGCAAAACCGCGCGTGACAGAAAAACGCTTCAAACATATTGAGGGCGTCGCTGCCGTTGCAAAAGATTTGGCTGAACGCTCGGGCGAAGATCCATTTCTTGCTGAATTAGCTGGCTGGATTCATGATGGCTGCAAAGAATGGAAAGACAAAGAATTAGTCAAAACGGCACTCGAACTTGGCATGCAGCTCAATGATGTTGAAAAAGAGAACGGACATTTGTTGCATGGTCCGGTCGCTGCACTACTTGCTAAACGCGAACTGGGAATTAGGAATCAAGAATTGATCGACGCCATCAGCGAACATACTTTAGGCAAAGTCGAAATGACCGACTTATCAAAAGTGGTCTATCTGGCCGACTGCCTTGAAGCTTCACGTCCAGCCGATTTCACCGACCCAATTTGGGCAGCTCTCGACAGTCACCCAGAACTTCTAGCCGACCTCGACAGCGCCATGCTTGTCGCTTGCGACCTCACTCTTGATAGTTTGATCAAGTCAAGCCGAATGATCCATATCAAAACAGTCGATGTACGCAATTACTTCTTACGTTTAGTCAAAGAACGCATAGTTTGAGCTCCAGACTAGAGTCACTTAAGCTTCATCGCCGGTTTTCTTAGCGCGGTTTTCCAATCGTACTAACAGAAGCATCAAGGCGCCAAAAATAAAAATGACAGCACCCCAATCGCGATTGAGGTTGACTGAAATTGTCTGTCCGTTAAAAGGAAATTCTGTCGCAACCGGCACCGTTACACCGTGTGCGATCAGCAACACTCCGATTATGGTAAACAAACCACCGATAGCTAAACGAACATCAAGCATTTGTGTGCACCATTAGAGCCACTACCAGAATACGACGTTGAGAACGACAGTAACAAGAATAATAGCCACGCCGAGCACGGCTGGTCGCTTGTACCAGACTTCTGGGACTGTTTCTATTACAGCTGAATGACCCCAGACTAAGCCGACCAATTCACTTTCCGGTTTTGGTTTTGTGAAAAACGAAATTGCAATTGTCGCCGTGAAGCAGGCCACCCAAGCGAAAGTCGAGCGCCAGAAGTTTCCAGCCATCACTGATGTATACACAAATGGTTCGTGACCGGTCATCAAATAATGACCGATGGCAATACTCGTTCCAATTACCAGACCCCAGAATGCGCCCCATGGTGTGGCGCGTTTCCAGAACATACCAAGTAAGAATGTTGCAAACAGTGGCGCGTTGAAGAAAGAGAAAATCAACTGCATGTAGTCCATGATGCTCGGGAAGCCCATGACCAGATAAGCAGTGCCGATACTAATCACAATGCCAGCGGCTGTTGCTACTTTACCCATCCACAAATAGTGCTCGTCAGACGCATTTTTCTTGATGTAGCTCTG
>JACMKL010000568.1 GCA_014380105.1 Candidatus Melainabacteria bacterium | reverse complement strand
TAAGACTATAATGCATTAATTATTAATTATCATTTTATTTCATAACATATAAAATACATTATCTGTGACATGCAGTTGCACAAAGAGTGAATGAAAAGGAGCAGAAAGAATAGCAATCTTAATCAATAATATATTATTATTTCAATATTAGTTTATTTGAACTGGGACAGTGCACATTAATCAACATTTCTGTAAATGTGCCAGTATTAGCTGTAGTTTAGCTAGTTTCCAACTGTAGTCCCAGGCAAGGTGTAAAATGCCAGCAATATACAAAACATAAATTTACATTATATACAGTACAATTAGGATTAGTAGAAAAATGTAAAAGATTTCATATAAAAACAGATCACAGGGAGAAACATGTGCAGAGAGCAGAACAACAGACAACAATAACATGGCACAAGCATGACACTAGATGCAGACTCATTAGGCAGCACAAAGACAGCACAAAAGCAGCAGAGGAAAATTATACATATATTTCAACCGCACACAAACGCTATTCTTTGGCGGCAACTAGTCCCTTCCACGACTGGTCAAAAAAAACGACGGTATCGCCGACAGTGCACGTTACAAAGTGACGGTTTACAGCGACGGCGTACTAATCAACACCTGGCACGCCGACTCGTATAGCGCCGGTGACGGGCGAGTTTATCTGACCATCAACGGCATTACCGAAGCGGTGGCTATCGGTGGTCATTACGTGATTGAGCAGATTCGCTGAGTTAGCTTTGTCCAGGTAATTCAGCGCCGCCCCAGGGCTTGAGGCGAAAGCGGGAGCAGCCGGAATTGAGGGTAACACCTTGAAACCTAAGCTGCTCTCGCTTTTCGCTTTTAGCGCCTACTTACTATGTTTTATAATATTATGATGAACTAGTGGTCAGGTTAGAAGCGAGTACGGAGTACGGTGCTATGCTGGCGTTCGTTGAAATTCTAGGGCGCTCCTTTCCAGTGTCGAGAGGGAACTTCGACTTATGGGCGAAGTCTCTCCGTCAGGATTACACTCAACCTGTTGAGTTTGTGATTTGCATGCAATCGCCTTTAGGATAATTTGTCGAAATCAACACTATTAATTGTCGAAGATAATCTAGCCCAACAATTTGTATACAAACAGCTTTGTGAAAAGTTCGATTGCCTGGTCGTTTTTTGTTCGACTGGAGAAGATGCAATTGAAGCTATTAAGTTAGCGAAATACTCTGCGATTCTTTTAGATTATCGATTACCAGGAATGACCGGCGTAGAAGTAGCAAAGCATGTTCGTTACTCTGAGGCGGGCCAATCGGCACGCACACCTATTATTGCGTTGACTGCACATCTATCTGATGAGACAGAACGTCAATTCCGAGCCGCTGGAGTTGACGATTTTATGACGAAACCTTTTGCTATTGACGAATTCAGAAAGTTGCTTCTTCGCCAACTCTATCAGGCTCACGAACCCAATTTAAAACTATTGAATAAGACATCAGACGGTTCAGATATCATTCAGGCAACCTAGCAATCTACTTCAAACACGGGAGACTCACCCGTATTTGCTACCAACTATCCACACGTGCTACATGAAGTAGTAAATTGGCATTCAAAAAAAATAAAAGTGTGCTACTTCGGGATACAGAAAGGGCTGACGAGAAATAGACTCAACTATTAGAGCTTTCCCGCCAGCCATATCCGATCTTTGTCACGAGTTTGGAAACTATCTGTCTTTGAGTGCGCTTTTGATGACTGGTTTCCATGCTTCTTGCCCACGCTTATTCATGTGCAGTCTGTCGAAGCCAAAGTAATCCTTGCGCAATTTTCCGTTTTCATACATCACAGGACGAATGTCCACGAACTTGAATTTGCCGCTTCGGCGCGCTTCTTCAAAGACGAGACGATTGACGTCTTCGTAGCTCTTCTGCATGTGAACGCGGATAGGTCCTGGACTAGCCGACAAGAAGAAAATTTTCGTGCGCGGCAGTTTCGAATGCACGAGGCGTTCGAAGCGCATAAAGTCATCATATACTTGCTTCGCCGAATCACCTTCTGCCAGGTCGTTTGTACCGGCGTAGAAGACAATGCGGCTGGGCTTGTATGGGATAACAATGCGATTGGCGTAGTGATTGATCTCATCAATCGTGGCGCCTCCGAATGCGCGATTTACTCCATGGACATCACTAAAATCGCCATTGAAATCATCCCAAAGACGAAAAGTAGAGCTGCCCACGAAAAGCGTTTCACCAGGTTTTACTGGACTCGCTTGATCGCTTTTTTCAAAGGCTTTGATTTCACTCTCAAAGCGATCGATTCTCGTCGCTTCTCCAGGCAGTTCAGGCAACCAGCTCTGAGCACCAACCGGAATGAGAATAAACAGGGCAATCAGTAGTAGTGCGATTATCGCCATGATTCCAGACATTTTAGGCATTCTTTTCTTCTCATTCTCGGACTGTGCGCCGAAGACTTATTGAGTACTACAAATTGACGACTCAATGAGTTTAGCAAACTCAGCATTCGCACGGAACCTCGAAAGAAATCCGCTAACTGTTGAGGCACAGTGCGTTGAGGAACTTCCCGGTTTGACTCGCGTCTTACCCGGCATGAAGAGAATGGAGAGGGGCGTATCCCACGCACACCCCTCTCCTACTCTCGTTTTTGGCTTGAATTCAAACGGTTACGTGAGACCCGTTTTGGAAAATGTCCAGCCGCCACCTTGCCGCAACTCCAACACGTGATCGTGATGTTGGATGAGTTGCGTACGGTGAGCGACAGACACGACAGCGATACCACTGGCGGTGACGATTTCGTACAGGTGCGCTTCATTTGCTGAATCAAGTGCACTGGTTGCCTCGTCAAGAATCGCCAGTTTCGGCTTTGCCAATAGCATACGAGCAAATGCCACCAGTTGCTGTTCGCCACCTGAGAGCTGCTCGGACCATGGCTTGACCACGTCCAATCCACCCAGACGGTTAACTAGTGCGCGCAGATTGACCTGGTCAATCAAGGCGAACAACTGCTCATCCGAAGGTGCGTCGCCGCGACCGGGATAAGTCAATTGTTCCCTGAAACTGCCCAGAGGCATGTAGGGCTTTTGCGGCAAGAACAGCACATCCTGAGGCGCAGGCAGAGCAACCTCGCCACTTCCAGCCGTCCAGAGTCCAGCAATCGCTCGCAGCAGCGAACTTTTGCCTACTCCAGTTGGACCGGTGATGATCAGACGACCACCTTCAGGCATTTCGAATTTGACGCCGGAGACAAGCTGGTGCTTACGGTCCGGGGTCAGGACGGTCAAGTCCTTAACAGCGAGTCCTGAAGCCAGCTTGCGTTCGATTTCGCAATCGACGCCATTATCGCAAGCAGGTGAATTCTGCTTATCGAGAATTTCATTGAAAGTAGCAAGACGGTGTGCGCTGGCAGACAACTCAGCAATGAGCTGAAACTGCGCAACGAAGACCGACAAGGCACCGAGAACTCGACCGAATGACGAACCAGCCTGAAAAACGGCACCAATGTCGACCGCACCAGAGAAAAACAAAGGTGCTGTCAATACCATTGGCACGACCAGAATCAAGTAGTCATATCCGACCCGGAAAAGGGTCAGATTACGCTGCCAGCTCAAGACCTGATTCCAGTTGCCCAGAGCCAGGCGAAAGCGCTCGGTGACGCCTTTCTTTTCGCGATCAGTACCGCGATAAGTGGCAATCGACGTGGCATTTTCTTTCGTGTACATCAGGTTGCCACGGAAATCGGCTTCCAGTCGTTCTTGATTGAAATGCAGCCCGATCAGGCGTTTTCCAAACTTGAACATCACGAAAGTACCGATTGCCGAGTAACCGACTGCCACCGCCACCAGTGTCGGAGAAATCAGCCAGAGAATGGTAATAAAGGAGAGAAACGCCATCGCGCTATCGAGCAGCGCAAGCGTAATCGTCATCACCTTATCGCAAACCAAACCAACGTCTTGCTGAATTCGTTGGTCAGGGTTGTCGACGCTTGGATCGCTGTTGATGCGATGAAAGTGATCGTCGACATAGTATTTCTCCATCAGGTGACGAGTCAGCCAATCGCGCCAGGCCAGGTGCAATTTGCCCTTCACCCAGCCAAACATACCGATCAGTGGTGTGCCAACCACGAAGATGAGAGCGTACTTGATGATGTTGTGCCAGAACTCCATCTGCTCCTTCTCCTGAAGAGAAGTAAGCACCGCACGCTCCGCGTAGCTGATCTGAACGTTGAGAATGTTGATGCAAACAAGCATCAGCAAAATCACCGACAGCCAGCCCCAGGCAACCCATTTACGGTCGCCCAGCCAGAACAGTTTGACGAGCCCGAGGCTTCGTTTTAGTGAATTTGCATGAGTATTCATCTCTCCTGTCCTTTCGTAAAAGCCCACTGGAGCGAAGCTGAGCCGCGCACCAGTGGGGCAGAGAGTTAGTTACAGTTGAATTTCAATTCCGAAAGCTATATCGGGATAATGGCACAGTGCGAGTTTTTACGCTCACACTGAGCCGTGGTGAATCAGGCCAGTTCGATTACGATGTCTGCAGGCAGCTTGCCTACAGGAACTTCGTAAACGCCTGGGCGACCATTCACCGTCATCCCTTTACTGAAAGTGGGCAGGGCCAGAACCATTCTGGTTTTGACTTCGCCTTCGATGCGAATGAAGAGCCGATAGCCCGAGCGCCTGGCGGTGAATGTGAGCTTGCCGAATTCGGTCGGCAAATTCACAAGCTTCATCTCGCCTGGCTCGTACATCCACTCCCAACGGAATCCGCCACCAATGACAAGGACGCCGTCTTCCCGTTCGTAAGCCATCATCGTGCGAATTGAGCGCACAAAGTCAGAGCCGACCCAGGTGTGAGGCATGTCACCGATGAAGACTGGCTTGAGTCGGTCATTGTGGACGCCTTCTGCCCAGTGACGCCATCCTTGCGGACGACGATGTGGCATGAAGAAATGCAATGACTGATGTGCCCAATCGCGGTGACCGAGCCGAATCAAGGTGCCGATCGCACGCACCTCGTAAGGTGTGTAGTCGGTCCATTCGCTGTAGCGGTTCATGCGATTAGAGAACCACGTCCAATAGTTTGCAAACGTGCGCTCCAGATCGTCGGCAAGCTCAGAGGCAAGCAGACAGGGATCTACAGCCATGGTCGTCGAACAGGCATCTTTGTCACCACGGTCGGCAGCACCGACAATGGTATCAATGCCATACTTGAGTTTGCAGGCTTCGATCGACGCAAAGAAGTCTTTGCGGAAACGCTCGGCGATGCGCTCAAATTCAGCAGTCAGCTTGTTACCGGCGCCCATGTATTCGCGCGCCAGGAAGACCGCGTCCCGCAGTCCTTTCAGACACCAGAAATCATCCCAATATGAATACGCCGGTTTGTCCGAGTACCCCTCATGGGAGATGGAGGGCGGCAGGAGCCCGCGCAAGTGGCGCTTATCTTCCGCATCAAATTCGGAAGTCCGGGTCGTCTCCAGGAGAGTCTCGACATGAGCGACCGTGCGCACCACACGCTGGAACATCGCGGAGAGCAATTTCTTGTCCCCGGTATAGCGGTAGTATTCGGCGACCAGATAGATAAACTCGCCCGGGCTGTCATGCTCGGGCGTCGGGTCGGCGCCGCGGTGATCGACCACACACGGAATTTTTCCGCTGTCGAATTGATAGCTCGCGAACCAGTTGATGAAATCACGCACTTCATCGTTGTAGCCGAGCTGCAAGAGCGCGGACGATGTGAGCGCACCATCGCGAGCCCAGGAGCGGTCGTAACACCGCACACCAGGTTGAATACCGACGCCATTGCGATTGAGCAGAATATAGCCCGCCTGCGCTTTGTAGGTGAGCTCCAACTCTAACGCCTGCGGCGGCAACTTGATGTTGACGCGCTCAAGTCGTTTGCGCCAGTAGTCAACCGCGACGTCCCGCGAGTCGGCGACATTTTCAACCAGTTCGTGCTTCGCGTGGAAAGGCACGGCAAGCACAATTCGCTTCGTCTTTCCAGGCGCCAGGTCATACGCATATGAGAAGGCCGCCGAAGCAAAGCCGTTCTTATCCGAAACCTGCACTGAGCGCGGCAATTTGCCTTGGGCCAGATAGGACGAGATGTCGCCGCGGTCTAGAATCGTGCAACCAAATTCGGTGGCACGCTCACTCGCTTCGATCACCTGCTTGTCGCCGTTTACAACCACACGGCTCTTTTCGCGCTTAAGCGAATAGATAGGGGCGAAACCACCTGGTGCGTTGAGAAACTGCCAGGTTGGGTTGACCTGATAGGGACGAACAGCAACCAGCAATTTGCCGCTTTGCTGAACATCACTGGTGTTGGTCACTTCGTATCCAACATACAGAACCGATTGACCAGGTTTGCCGAGCGCCCAGGGACGGACCTTCAGTACCAGACCGTCGTGCTTGCGCTCAACAGTCGGCACAGGCAGATAGCCGTCTTCAAGAGTGTGATCGTGAGCACCCTCTTTCCACGTCAGCAATTCCTTGCCGTTGTGAAGGAAAGGCTCAAGAGAAAAGCCGAGCTTTTCTGTCTCCACCAGCGCGTCTTCGTTGATGAGCGCTTTCTTCTTGTCGGTCTCCACACCGGCGATTGTCCAGTAGCACTGCTCACCGAGCAGGTGCCGCGGGTAAAGTCCGTGACGCGTGTCTCCAGCGACATTCATCCAGAAATCGCTTGCCGACTTGCCGAAGGCGAGTGGTTTGATGTCGACGCCACTGATTCGGTAGCCTCTGCCGCGACTGGAGCGGTGCATACTAATGCGCAGATAACGTGCTTCGGATTCAGTGGCAAGGATATGAACCCGCCCGGACTTGCTGTTTCTCACAAAGTGAAAACGCGTCCAACGCTTTTCGCCGTCAACCTGCGAAGCGACGGAGAAGTCGCGCGCGTAGTCGTCCTTGTCGAAGTCGATTGCCAGTCCGCCGAATTCGCGATTGGCGCCGAAATCGAGAATCAGAGTTTGCTTCTCGCCTTGGTCGCTCGTCCATGCGGTTTCGGGATTACCGTCCACCACAAAGCGAGCATCTGCGCCGTTCGTGCTTGCGAAGGCAACGAGCGGCAAATTTTCACCTACAGTCGGTAGTTCCGCATAGGTGAGATTGGCAAACGACACTGAACCCTTGCCGCCCGCTGTTGCTGTGATGCACAGCTCGAGGTAGGCGACGTCTACAAGTCGTGATTTGTCCGGACCCCAGGCGTAGTTGAAATGGCGAGCTTTGTTGCGCACCGTCTCGTATGCTGAGGCGAATTTGTAGCTCGGACGATGCACCCACCAGACATTGTCCTTGGTGGCATCAGTGAGCTTGATTTCGAGCGTGTTGGATGGCGATTGCCCTTTCACGTCGAAATTGATGGCGTAGTTCTCCGGCAGGCGGAGAGCAACCTTTTTGCGAATCAGGGCGTAGCCCGCGCGTCCACAGAAATCGTACGTGAGCCTGAGGCCTTTGCCTCCAGCCTTGTCAACTTCCAAACGCGCCTGTACGCCCTCTGTTGTGTGCACCTCCCAGTGAGTGACATCACTGAAATCGTCGAGCAGAAGTGGTGCACTGCTCGGCATGTCGTTAACTTTAGACATGTCCTAAACTCCGCTTGGGGGCCACCTTCGCGGGCTCAGACTGTGGCACCAATGGCGCACAGCCTGCCCGAAAGGCTTCGAAGGTTGCTAATTACCGGCTGACAACGCGACGCAGGCGGTGCCGGTGGATGGCTCGCGAATAGAGAAGACCGGAGTCTTTCACTGTCCGCTTCAAGCCATTGGCGCGATCAACATGGACGACGCCGAAAGTCTTGGCGAAACCGAGCGGCCACTCCAGGTTGTCCAGGAAAGACCACACGAAATAGCCGCGAATGTCGACACCAGCTGCAGTGGCGGCGGACAGAGCGCCCAAGTGGTCGATCACGAATTTCGCACGCTGCGTATCGTGAATCGCGCCACCGGATTCGATATCAACGACCTCGTCATCGAGAGCCGCGCCGTTTTCCGTGATGTAGATGGGCGGCAGCTTGTAGTGCCGGTGCATCTCCTCCATCAGCCGAGCCAGACCGAAGGGGTAAATTTGCCAGCCCATCTGAGTGCGCTCGACGCCGGGCGTGACATAGTCGTGGCCGTTTGCATCCACAACAAAGCGCGTGTAATAGTTGATGC
>JACMKL010000567.1 GCA_014380105.1 Candidatus Melainabacteria bacterium | reverse complement strand
TGCTCTTCTGGCTCGTGCCGTTCCGCTTCCGTACAGTGTTATTGCTGCTTGCCAGTTATGTCTTTTATATGGCTTGGAAGCCTGAATACGGTCTACTAATCCTCGCCATGACATTGATCAACTATGTCGCCGGATTGTTGATCGCGCGCGCCGACACTAAAAAGAAAGCGCTATTCATTGGCGCAATTGCCGCCAATCTCCTACTTCTCGGCTTCTTCAAATACGCCTATTTCGTACGCGATGTCACCAATTCTGCAATTTCCTTCACCGGTCAAGAACTACAGGCGATACCATTCCAAATTCTGCTTCCTCTTGGGATTTCGTTTTTCGCCTTTGAATTCATTCACTACTTGACCGACGTTTATAAGGGTCACCCACCAGTAAAATCGCCATTTCAATTCGCCCTTTTTGCAAGTTTTTTTCCAACTCAGATCGCTGGTCCCATCAAGCGTTACCAGGATTTCATTCAGCAGCTCGAAGTGAAGAGCAAACTTTCTCTTTCGCAATTCGACGAAGCGATGGAACTAATCATTTTCGGCTTGACGAAGAAAGTAATTTTTGCCGACAACCTCGCCGTTGTGGTGCAGACCGCCTACGCCAATCCCGCCAACTTCTCTGCTGCAGACATGTGGCTTGCCACCTATGCTTTTGCTTTTCAGGTCTACTTCGATTTCTCCGGATACACCGACATCGCACGCGGCTCCGCGCAACTGATGGGCTTTAAAGTGCCGAAGAATTTCGACCTTCCTTATATGGCAGGATCAATTACCGATTACTGGAAACGCTGGCATATTTCGCTGTCCGTTTGGCTCAAGGATTATTTGTTCATTCCACTGGGCGGTAGCAGAGCCGGCAAGTGGATGACCTACAGAAACATTCTTTTGACATTTGCACTATGCGGGCTGTGGCATGGTGCTGCATCCCACTATGTGTTATTCGGCTCACTGCATGGTTTGCTGCTCGTTCTGCACAGAGAATGGCGCCTCTTTGTTGAGAAGTCACCTGCCCTGACTGCAATTACTGCTTCGAAACCTTTTGCCGCTCTAGCAGTATTTCTGACTTTCCACAGCGTGTGTCTGACGGAAGTAATCTTCCGTGCCGAAAACGTGCCAATCGGCATGGGCATAATCCGTCAACTCCTTTTGATAGATCACAATCCGGAACTAAAATTTTGGCAAGTCACACTTCCAAACGTCGACCAGCCTGGCGTCTACTTCTTCCTGCCATTGATTTTGCTTGCGATATTCATTGGTCAGGCGGTTTGTGTGAAACTGCGAGATATGGGTGGAGTGGCAGGCGTGATGCCGTTTAATCGCCCAGCTAAAGTGCTTTATTTGACTGCTGCGGTGTGTCTCTTGATTGCATTTTCGCCCGACATCACTCCCAAATTCATCTACTTCCAGTTTTAGCGGATGACACTTGATTCTGGCGGCGAAAACCATCTCGACGATTTTCATTCGACAATCGTTATGACTGAGATGTTGGCTGACGAAAAGCTGATTTTTGCTCGCTTTGAAGACCCGACGCCGCGCATGATTATGATGACAAAAATGGCTGCTGCAGCGGCTGTGTTTGTACTGTTTTTGGAAATAGGGGTAAGACACAAACCCGTGCCACCACTTTGGCAGCTATTCGCTTTTGCCTTCTTCTGGCTATTGTTTTTGTACGGATTTCGGAAAGCCTATAAATGCATCGACGCGATTACCAATAGACGCTTCATGCGTATAAGACCTGGTGTATCACTCCATTATGGCTGGCTTAAAGATATTGAGAAAATCGTGGTGCCACCACGCGGTGAGAAGAGAAACCTCGATATATTTTTAAAACCTTCAGGCGTTTACGAAGCTCGAAATTTGAAACAGCGAGACACAAAGCCGCGCCAATACAGAGGCGTGAAGAAATTTACGATTGCCTTCCTTTCAAACGCTCCGCAAATCAAATCAACAATTGAAGACACTTTAGCCTTTCGCAAGTAGACGTTTTAAAACAACGTCGGCAGTCTCATGCACCATTGTGGCATTGGAATTAGGGGCGGAGTAACTGTCGCAGTTATTTCATCATCTGTGATGTGCTTAGCCTGAATACAGGCTTTGAGGAGCTCACCATTAGCCCATTTTTCTCTATTGAAGAAACACCAGAACGAGGCGATAAATTTGGGTAGGTGCTTTCTGCTGATGCCGTGAGAAACTTTCCGGATGTAAGTCATAATCGTCTCAAAAGACTTTTGATTTTCACTCTTTATATGCGGCTGTTGGTTTTGATTTTTTGATGTTTTTGGATCGAAACGTA
>JACMKL010000067.1 GCA_014380105.1 Candidatus Melainabacteria bacterium | reverse complement strand
GCGCTGCTGGCCACTGGCAATTTGAAAGAAGGAATTAAATTTTGCAAGGAGACTCTTGCACTCAATCCGGACAATCGAACCTGCAAAAGTTATTTGATCGTGGCAGAACAGAAATTGCGTTTGCCGCCCACGCAAATTAACACCCAGTTACTTGAACAAGACAAAAAATTATCCGAAACGCTTGCGCAGCATTTACAGGACAGTAAGTGGAATGAGGGCATAAACCTGCTCAACACTTATATTGCGAGCCATCCAAAAGATTACACCGCCTACTTGAAACGAGCTTATTTCTTTGAATGTCAGCGCAATCAGACTGCTGCAATCAATGACTACACTAAAGTGCTCGAGCTTTATCCATGCCAGCGCAATGCTCTGGAAGCGAGAGCACAAGCATTTCTCACAAAGAAACAGCCAGGCAGAGCCGTTGATAATTTAGTCAAACTTGTACGCGTTACGCCCTATCACTGGAACCTACGCTACAGGCTCGCTTACGCCCTCCTGGACCAAAAGAATTTTCCAGCTTCTGCACGCGAGTACAACGGATTGCTGCTTATTTATCCGCATTCTGTTGAAGCATTGATGGGACGCGCAGAAGTATTTTTGAGAACTGGTAAAAATAAAAACGCCATTGCAGACATCAAAAAGGCGATCAGCTATAGTCCCGAAAGAAGCGCCAGCTTTCACTACAAGCTAGGTGTGGCCTACAAACAAGCCGGCGATCTGAAGCTTTCAAAGGACGAAATCGCGGTATCAAAAAAGATGGGATACGACCCAAAAGATTTTTAGCTTATGAAACGTCCGGACCGGCAGAACGCTCTCGCGCTGAAGCCGAATCGTCTGCTTTCAGTCCCAAAGTAATTTTCTTAGTCAAGTCAGAGCTGATTGAAAGTTGACGTATAACTTTCGATTGGTAAGACCCATCGTGAGGTGGTGTAAACCGGAAGATATAGACACCGGAAGGCAGAGTCAGTCGGCATACACCGTCGTTAGGCGTGATGAAATAACCTTGCGGTAGACCACCGTTATTGAAGTGTTGGCGCTCATAGTCATTACCGTCCTCCTCGTCTTCTCTGGGTTCCGAATCATCATTTCCATAGGGCGCATATGAAACTCGGCAACGAGGGACGGCGTGTCCATCTTCTCCTACAACTTCGAAGCGCACCTGACACCAGCCGTGCCAGGTAATATCGACATTGACAGGCTCACTCTCAATTTCAACCAGACGGGCATTGACAAAATCTTTGTGTACGACGAGCCAATAACTGCCTGGCGATAAGAAAAGACAATAATGTCCGTCACCATCAGTGATACCACTAGCTAAAGCACGACTGGCTTTATCGGCATCAAGCTGTTTCTCCGAATCAGAATAAACAGAAACTCGTACACCCGGACGTGCCTGTCCGGATTCATCGCAAACGCGCCCATGGAGGGCTGTTCCCTGCTGCAACTTAACAGCTACATGCGTGTCTCCGCCGACCACAATCATGCGCGTCCATGGTGCAAGTCCATTATGCTCGGCATCATTGATAATGATCGTCGGAGCATCTTTTGGGTGAGCAGTAACTACCAATTTATAATTTCCGCCAGGGACTGCCGCAGAAAAATTGCCTTGTGCATCTGTTCTTGCTAGAAATTCAGTCTTCCGGTCGGCAGCTCTAATTCTAATCAGCGCCTGAGAGAGAGGTTCTTCTTCATAAATAACTTGACCGCGTAGACGGTGCCCTTCTGAAACAGTGAATTTTTGGAAAACACTTTCGCCAACAGTAATTCCGGTTTCTTTGGTCGAGAATAGCAACGCAGAGTCATCGGGCTCAATAACAACATCGTAATGACCAGGTGAAACCATTGCTCGAAAACGACCAAGGTCGTCGGTTAGACAATGTCCGCTTAAATCAAGCTCCTGAGCCAGAACTTTGTCTTTAAAATCTAATGATGCGCGCGATGGAGCAACAGCAACTTTAGCTCCAACTACAGGTTGCCCAAAGACATCACAAACTTCACCATCCAGTGGAATGAGATTTGGCAATTCCATGTCGAGTATATCGTCATTCATGAAAGTGACGACTTGAACAGTCGTATTGACAAATGTGTGCGACGGATCCGCATTGATTGGGTTTTCTTCCGAACCTTCGTCGATAAATTCATCATCGAATTCTTCCACGTCCAGTTCTTCAGGATTTTTAGTTGCGCGCGCAGCAACGTGATACTTTCCGCGCGGCAGTACGATTCCGTATTCCCCGTTCTCGTCAGTTTCTGATGTCGCTTTATATGATGATGGTTCAATCCCGAGGGCAATTACTTCGCAGCGACGAACAGGTTCACCAGAAGCCGATTTGACGGTTCCGCTCAGAATAAAACCGGTAGAAAGATTGATATTGCAGGTGGTGTTTGCCAACACCCTTGCCTCGCTGACAGCTTGTTTTAAAAAACGCGTGGATGAATCGGGTCCGACTTCCAAACGATACAAGCCTGTCCGTACCGCAAAACTGAATTCGCCGCGAGTGCCTGTGCGTTGTTGTGAGACCAGTGTTTCGCCGCCGTTTGCGTGCCCCGCACTGAGCTGCTGATAAACGTCATACACGTAAACCAGAACATTCTGAACAGGCAAACCTTGGTGGCGTATGTGCCCTGCCAGATTGTATGTAACCTC
>JACMKL010000066.1 GCA_014380105.1 Candidatus Melainabacteria bacterium | reverse complement strand
TTTAGAGCTTTCCGCCAGGCATCCAAACATTGCTTCGATATTTCTGCCTCAGCCGACATATCGATCTCAACTTTAGTGCCAGCCGCACTCGCTTCAGGAGAGACAGCCGAAATTGGATATTCGCCGTTTTTCATCCGTACTTTGGCAAGCTTAGTTGAATCGGTTTTGATACTCGAAGTGCAACCGCAAAGCAAAACTGCGGAGTGTACCGCCACAAAAAATTTCAAACGCAGAGACATGATTGGAGCCTATGGAAGCAAAGGAGCATGCCCAACTCCGGGCATGACTTTTGGCTCTTTAATTTTAGACGCGTGTAGATTGCGACGCAAGCTTGCTTCCGGCAAAGGTGGTGGCACAAGCTCCATGTCATCCTCTTCATTGCGCGCTTTCTCGACGGTCTGCGCTTCACGCGCCTTGCCGAGCAGCAAACGAATGCGAGCATTCACTTTATTGACATGAGGCTCCGGCACTGCGTTCTGGTAGATCAAATCAACCAACGTTCTTGCCGCATGGTAATACTCTTTGCGCTGTTCCAGGAGTTCCGAAAGAGCAACCCGCAAGAGTAATTCTTTAGGCTTCTCGATTTTCAGCTTGTTGAGGCGCTCAATTGCCTGCTCAACGGTCAGCGAATCCGGATTGGAGAGAGACATTTGATGATAGGCAACGTAATAAGACGGATTTAGTTCGGTTGATAGCGCATATTCGCGAGTTGCATCTTTCAGATTGCCATTGCGCTTATACAACTCGGCAAGGTCAAAGTGCGCCTTAAAGTCTTTTGGAGCTGATATGACGTGCTCTTTAGCGGCTCTAAAATCCGCCTCGGTTGGATGAACAGCCTGGGCTGAAGCAACTTGAGCCAGGCAGAGCGTAGCTGCACCAGAAAGGAGCAGAGAACCAACTGCAAAAAGGCAGAAGGATAGCGGCTTAGCTGTTCTTTCTACAGCGGCACTGTCATGTTTTGACTTGAACAACCCGTAGGACTCCCGAGGAGGCTTTCGCCCAGCCCGGTTATAGTCCGATACAGCGGGCTTATTTGTCAACAGTTGGTCTCCCTACCTTTGCGAATCTGAAGCATGAAGTGACCTTCTGGCGCTTCATCTTGCCCCTCAACCAGGTGCCCATCTTGGGCACAACTTGCCGAAACACTTTCGACAGGTTCGCCAGCATCTATCAAGACCCTAACCAGGTCGCCTTCTTGGACTTTATCCAGGAAGAGCCGTGTTTTCACAAAGTTCATCGGACAGGCAACGCCGCGCAAATCAAGATTAAATTCAGCCATGTTTAGGTTTCCTCTTGCGAAAAACATTGGTCCGGATGACACCCGCCCGGGTCGGGACATTCGGCGCGAGATTGGTAACGATGCCACTCTTTGGAGAAACATTCGCGTTTGAGCGCGTAGCCCTTAAGGGTGAGAAGAACTTCAACTGGCTGGCGCTGGCTGTCTTCTGCCAAACACTTGAGGCAAAACATCTCGTCGGTATTGCCCACGGTCAGATTGAAGACTTGCTTCCGCAGACACAGTGCCTGACCGCATTTTGAGCAGACGCCCGGAGCGCCTTCAACCACTTTGTTCGAAATTTTAGCTTGGTTATCCATTTTTCATCGAAGATTACTTTGCCAGGGGAAACTTACGCAAGCCTTTGCGTATTCTCCTCCTTACAGAGGGCGAATCACTGAATTACTGTAGACTCCCCTACCCTAATAAATGGCCTATGTCACCTGACGATCCTATCCAGTTTGCACCTTCGGATTCACCTCCAAGTTCGCCGAGATCCATTTTGCAGACTCAATCGAGCCGAATCTTGCTGGAAGCAGCAGGCATACATGTGCCGGGCGGTCAGTCGACAGCACAAGCGGCTAATGCTGAGAAGCCCATTGATTCCAGTGTATCAACGCGTCAGACAATTGCCGACTTTGCAGGCAGTCTGACTGCCGGTGTCTCTGGAGTGGCAGTCTTCAGTCTCGTCAACATCTCTACAAAAGGCGCCGCCAAAGCGCTCACAATTCCTCTGGCGATGCTCGCTGGCGGAGCCACCAAGTACAGCGTCAAAACAGGCGTCGAGCACGCCATCCTCGATGAAAAGGATCACACAGCCTCGAAGGCAGACCTGGCATGGGGAGCAGTCGACGGCTTGGCCGGCGTAGTCGGTAGCGCTGTCGAACAACGCGTATCGAGACAGTACTTGTCCGCTCTCGGCAGGAAGGCCTTAGGTAGCAGCATCTCCACCGAAACAGCTCTGGAAGGCGCTCAAGTCATTGTCAAAAATTCGGCTTTTGAAGCTGTTAAACACAATGCCGTAAGAGGGGCAGTCGGAGGTGCATCCGGTACTTTTGTATGGAGCGCGCCCAGAAGAATTGGTGATAACGCCGCCGAATTCGCATCTAATCCTGAAGAAGCAGTTTTAAAGACCGGTGTGCAAATGGCACAAGATGTTGCTTTTGGCGGCTTGTTCGGCGGAGTTTTGGCGGGTGGCGGAACAGCACTCTTCCGCGGTCGCGAATTGAGCGGACAAGGGCTGGCCAGATTACGCGGTGACGGTGACGTCATGCGCATCGACGGACGTTTTGTGGGAGACTTCCACAGTAATTTAGACCAATTACCACACATGAAAACAGCCCTTGAAGGGCTAAACGCCGATTCGGCCCGGCGCGGAATTCCAACCAGCTTTGATATCACCGGTGATGCCATATCCGGACACGTCAATTTCGCATTTACGAAAGGCGGGCAGGTCGAATACGAATCGCTAATCGATATGCAAGCTCGCAAAATCATTCTAGGAAACCACGAACACGACGCAGCCGGCGGACTTTTCGATGTGCCGCGCTGGGGTAAAATGATCAAACCAATCCTGGATAAAAATCCAGGCGTTTCGGTAATAAATTCAAATCTTGATGTGAGCGCATATCCTGAATATTCAGGTTTGATGAAACCTTATGTAATTGAAGAGATAGCTGCGCCTAGGGGTAAAACAAAGGTCGCTACAATCGGCTTGACCACTGAAGAAGGCGAGGTCGGCAGTATAAAATACAATGACGTTGAGCGCGTCGCCATCGAAACAATTAGAGACTTGAACTCACAAGGCATCAAGCACATTGTTCTTGATACACATATCGGACTAGGCGAAGATATAAAACTCGCAAAAGCACTTATTCGTGAAGACCTGAAGGTCTCGCGCATTCAGGGCGGACACAGTCACAGCATAACTCCACAGCCAATGTGGGTGAAACCCGAGCAGGGATTAATTGGAAGAACGATAGACAATTTGAGGGGCAAACCGACAGGCGGAAACTTTGAAATTCCAATTATGCATGCTGGCTCAGGAGGCAGATGGCTAGGCGATTTCCGCGTCGCGATGAAACCGGATGGCACTGCTCATCGATTCCATACCAGCGGGCAATTGCATCCAATTACTGCTGACATTCCAGCTGATCCACATTTAGCT
>JACMKL010000566.1 GCA_014380105.1 Candidatus Melainabacteria bacterium | reverse complement strand
ATATTTGATTGGTACCTTTCCTATATTTTATTTCTTGCGCATGTGGTCTTTTGAACCTTCGCACTTCTCGCCGCCAGCTTCATCTACACAAGTGCCACGGCCTTCTTCACCTGTTTCGGCTACCGCGCCGATATTCGATTTTGAATTATCACTCGTAGATTTTTTAACAACCTGTTTGTCTTTATCTTCTTTTGCAAGACTTTCGTTGTCTTTAGTCATTATCGTCTCCCAATGTGAGTTGCTCTTAAAAATCAGAGCTTGAATAAAACGCAATTCCGTCTGTAGGTGAGACTGTCTCAACGTTCTTTAGTTCCAGTCGGCAGACCAACAATAATGACCAATTCCCCAGGGTTTTTCCCGTTGGCAACCCGGGGTGGTGGTTACATAATTGGATTTATTTGGAATTCTTGCAGTCGTTTGCCTGTTGATGAAGTCGGTAACACATGCGCAGAAATATTTCGATCTATTTTCACGGTATTGAATGTTTTATTTGTATTTTGGCGCTCACCCAAATTCACCCTGTTGTGCCAGCGCTGCAAGTTTTTAAATGGGTAGCATTCGCCGCTTTCGGGTTTGGTTTTGTTGACGCAATAACCCAGCTTCGAACCCGGCGCCGCAGGGTATTGGCACCAATTGTTCCTAAGCAACTTCGTAGCCTTCACAATGTTGCATTGTTCATCTTTGCGATACCAATCATTGGATATGTAGGCACAAGCGATTTGCTCTGCAGGACTGACATAATTGGTCAATCTAGATTTGCTGAAGCTGTTGATGCACAAAAACTTGCCATTGAGTGTGTAGAGGGCAAACCAAAATCTTGGGAATTTCTAGATCGTCTTTCAAAAGCGTTGGCTGACAGAGCGGAAAATAGTGAATTGAGTCATCGCTATCGTGATGCAGTTATTCAATATGGGCTTGCCGACTGGGCCAGTTGTTATGGAGGCAGGCACCAATTTGAATTTGGCAAATACAATATCGCCATAGCGCATTGTCACGATCAGTTAAATGAATTTGTCACAGCCGACAAATATTATCGCTGCGCGGAATCTGCCTACAATTTAAGACACCCTGAGAAATCTGATCTTCCTGATTCTCAAAAATTTGTCTGCGTATCGCGCGTATTGCGTCTACTAAATTTTGTTAGTTTTGAAGACTTGTCTTTTCAGGCACCATATTTAGTGGAAGCTCTTTCTCATCAGAATAATAGTGGCCGAGATATAAACGATATTTACATAAAAGTGCCGCTGGAGCCGAAGTCTATATGTTTGACTGCGAATAGTTTTGATGAAAAAGATTCGGTTTGGTTGGATTTTGAAGAAGTCGAGTACAAATTATACAAAGCGAATCCGAGATGGACACCGCAGGTGATGCTCGAGTTTCGGTGCCTGTATCCATTAATGCTAGATGAACGGCATTGGTTTAACTCTAGCCCTCATCAGGTCATACCTTTATTAGAGCGTTCATTGTTGGAACAATTGCACGAGAAATGGAATTACGCACCACTAAATAGAAGAGTCTTAAGTCAAGACATTGATATTGTCCCGGGCAAGCGCATCATTCTCACTGCCAGCCAGCATACCTGGCTCAACAATCTCTCTGGCATCAGTGGCGCATTGGGGGAATCTCGATATGGCACTCACGACATGGCAACTTTGAAAGAGGATGCAAGTAATGATGTGCGCTGCTATGGCATGTTTGATCAAAGGTCAAATCCGAGTCTGAATAGTGGTATCAATAATGCGAAAACCGGCACGATGATTTTGCAGGACTACTTTTCTACGTCATCGCCATGACACCTCTCAGTTCCTTCTATAGAAAGACTTGCGCTGAATTTCTCGCTAATTCCCAAATGTTTTCACTCTAAACCTTGCGTTGCAAATCAAGAATTTTTCAATTAATAACTCACTGGTGAAAAACCTCATCAATAGCCGACCTCGGAGAATGAGAGCCTGTCTCACGCTGTAACAGTTTTGTTGTCAAGCGGTTGGTTTAATGAGCGGTCGGATAAAAACCCGGGAGTTGAGGGCACATAGTGAGGGCGGGACCTCACGTCCGATTCTAAAAACCCATCGTCACGTGCTCGACGCGCGGGATTGCTGGTATCGACGCACGCACATACTAGGGGGCTTTCGGGTCGCCGGAAGCGAAGGTAAACATAATGACCAATTCCAATTTTGACTACGACGACTTCGAGCTGAGCACCAATGGCGAAGCCGGTTCCGGAGGAACAGCGACTATGACGGCTGACCCCGACCAAGATATGTTGTCCAACTCCGATGAAGTTGGCACCGCTCTTTCTATGTTGATTAGAGAATCGACTGAGGCTCAAGCCCAAGCGCAAGCTCAGGCAGCCGCACTCGCCGCACCACAAGGGCAAACTCAAGTTGAGGCAACAGCTAGCACCTATTCGTATGGTGACACCACTGCTGATGCGGGCATGTATGATGAACCCGAGTTCGAGTCATTAGGTACTCAACCTATTAATTATGGAAACTCTGCTGCTGAAGAGTTGAACTACCAAGACACCAACGACGAAGTCGAGTTCAGTGGATTGGACCCAGCTCCAGGCTATTCAGTCTCTGATGCCGGTTTCGTTCCAAACTCACTTGGCTCGCTAGCCGCTCCCCCTTCCGCTACACAACCTTCTGGCTACGCCGATGCGCCAGCGCGAGAACATTCACGCATTGAAGCTGCGCGCGAACTAGCCCAAGAACAGCAAGAATTGCAATTGCAAGCTCTCGCTCAAGAAGTTGCAGAACTCAATGCCGATGAATTCGGTGACGAATCTGCATACCAGGTGCGTTCTGAAGAAGTCCAGCCCATGCAAGCTGTTTCTCCGACACCAATGCAAGGCACACCAGGAGTTGTCGCTAGTGAGTCCGTGCTCGCTCAAGTTGCTGCTTCAACCTTTGCTCCAGCACCAGTACCAGTTGTTAAAGCAGCTCCTGCTCCAGCTTTCGAGGCTGTGGCGCAAACACCAGCTCCGTTTTCCGTACCAGCTCCGGCAGTCGCTCCGACCGTCGTCGTTGCACCCGCTCCACTTTCCCCAACCGCCCCACTTTCCCCACCTCCAGTTCCACAAGCCGTAGCGCCAGCGCCAACGCCAACACCGGAAGCGGTGAACGCGGCTCCAGCGCCAGCTCCAGTTGCTGCCGCGCCTGCTCCTATCACCCCGTCACCCGCTCACACCCCACAATCGGCGAGAAATATGCAAACACTCGAACAAATGCAAACCACGGCTCACGCCAATCACCTCTACCCAGCCAGTGAATTCATTCGCAATTGGGTGCTCGCAAATCCAGATGATGACCAGGTCTTGCTCGCCGGCTTCAATTGGGTTCAAAAGCATGAAGGGTCCGAACACATCGGCTCAGCAATCAAAGGATTGCTGGAAGTTGGCAACAACCAACCAGCCTTCACACTGATTACAGTGCGTTGGCTGACCGACTACTCACATCATCCACTAGCCCCGCAAATAGTACAGCTGCTCAATATCTAAGAGCTAGCCTTACCGATTCTAAGCGACGACGTCCCCTTACCTTGACGTCGTCGCTTTTGCATGGCAAACTTATTTCAGTAGTGAAAACGGTTTTCATTTGCCACCCGAGCGGGCGAGGTTGTTGCATGTCTTTTGGATATACAAAAGGTATCTATTTAGCATCTATTGCATGTCTGTTAATGCTTTTTTCGATGTCGTCTGCAATGCCTTCGCTTGCTGGCGAACTCTACAAGGTAGGAACATCGGAAAGTGTCAAATACTCCGATGCGCTCCCAGTAGAGTGCCCTCATCCTGAAATTCCGGCTCTTTTGCACGAGGAATGCTACAAATCATCCTGCCTGGCTCGTTTTTGTATCAATTGCGAAGGGACCCACGAAGTCACTTTGGTCTCTAGTTCAGGCAACGACGAAGTCGACGAAATCGCGCTCAAAACTTTGCGCCGCTGGAAGTTCAAGCCTGCTATGCTAAATGGCAAGCCAGTTCAGTCGGTCAGGAAGATCAAAGTCGAGTTCGAGGTTGAATGAGCGTTCAAAGTTCGCACGGACACACTCACGCTAAAGGTCCGCAAAGTCTAAGATTAACGAAGGGAGCCAAGAAAGTTCTTGAGGTGCTCGAACGCACTGAAGAGCTGAGTAGCGCTCAGGATATACACGTCGCCTTGCGCAGTGAAGAAGAAAGCCCCCCAGGCTTAACCACTGTCTATCGCTCTTTAGAATCGCTCGTCCAGTTTGGACTTGTGCAGGCAGTAGATTTTGGCGACGGCGAACGTCGTTATGAAATGGTCAAACCGGGCGAGCACCACCATCATTTGGTGTGCGAGAAGTGTCGAGACAGTGTGCACCTAGACCAATGCCTCGTGCAACAGCTCGAAGAATCTATTCAAGCGAAATACAAATTTGAAGTGCGTGGTCACATTTTGGAAATTTTCGGCTTATGCGAAAACTGCCAGAATGCCATGGCAGCGACCGGTAAGAAATAGAGAAAGAAATCAGCTGTATTTTGGATTGCTTTCCGTTGGTTTAACGATAAGCAAATAAGTGAGTGCGGATGATAGTACGAAGAAGAGCATGATGAGCGTCATTGCCCATGATGTGGTGCCATCATAAGAATACGAAACGATTACGCCAGCAAGAGCGCCCATTACCATCTGCAAGAATGCCATCACAGCTGATGCCACGCCAGCGATATGCGGAAGATGTTCTACGACGCCATGATTAGTGGTTGGTGCGAGCAGCCCTGCCGAAAATGTGAAGGCAAAAAGTCCTGGAAATAATGTTTGCGGTAAGTCCCAGCCAAGAGCAGTGAGGGCGACATTTGCAATGACTGCTGTAGTGGAAAGTCCTAGTCCCAAATACAAGGATGCCTTTGGTGATCTTTTGTAGTGGTTCAATTTTCCATTTACAAAAGCACCGCACATAATACCAAGTGCGGTTCCTGCAAACATATAACCAAAGACCTGGTCCGACAGACCAAAATGTTTCATCATCAATAATGGCGAGTTTGTCACATACGTGAATACGGCGCCAAAATAAAGCGCATTCATTGCGGCATATCCAAAGCTGATACGGTGCTTAAAAACTTCTGCATATTCGCCCAACAGCGCTTTTACCGAAAGTGGTGCAGTGTTCAACTTTGCTGATTCTGCAAATCCGAATGCGATCATCAGAAATATTGCTGTGCCGACAAACGCGAGCACTCCGTAAATCCAACGCCAATCTGCAATCGTCAAAATCCAGGCACCAATAGTCGGGGCTATCATTGGCGCAAAGCTGCGCATAACTCCGAGCTGCGCAAATTTTGCCCGTGCTTCGTGTCCTTCGAAAAGATCTCGCACCAACGCCGAACTCAAGACAGTAACGGCACCAGATCCAAATCCTTGAATCAATCTACCGAGCAACAAGATCTCGATACTGGGTGCAAAAGTACAACCTGCCGCAGCGAGTGCAAACGCCAATGTGCCCCAAACCAAAACCGGTCGTCGCCCATATCTATCTGATAGAGGACCGCAGATTAGTGGGGCGAACGCAAAACCAACCAGGAATAAGCTAAGTGTCATCGCTGCCGCTGCATCACTGGTGTGCAAGCTCACCGCGATGGAATCCAGTGCCGGTAGACCCATATCTATTGATAGAGAGGGCAGAATTCCGAGACCTGCCAATAAAACGATAAACCAGACTGATGTTTTGCTCATGGGATTCCTCGAACCAGAATGGTACCCGATTGCAAGATTAACCCGTTTTAAGTAAAAATGAAAACGATTTCCATTTACAAAACTCTGTCAAGAGCGTTCAATATCTTCAGGTGCATGGGCCGGTGACCCTCCAAGCTTTCTGACCCGTGCACCAGTACGTTTGCCTTTTGGGTGAAACATATATAGAGGACGCTTTGTCATGGTCACTTTTTCACGCGGCGCAAAACTGGTAGCTCTATCTGTAGCTACTTTGAACACGTTGAATGTGACGGCGCACGCTGAAGATGCCTCTTCAAATAGTCTGTTTGCGCCAGTAAAACTGGGTCGATCACTGGCAGCAAAGTTTCGCAGACCAGTGATTGCTCAAGTGGAGCCTAGAAATCCAGACGGGGTTTTATCTGAGCCTGCTGCAACTACTCTGTCACCAACACCTACATCAACACATACATCTACATCT
>JACMKL010000565.1 GCA_014380105.1 Candidatus Melainabacteria bacterium | reverse complement strand
TGGGGTGAAACCTCCACCACCACCACGACGACCACCCATTCCGCCACGCCCCTGTTTGAGCGAGCCTAATTGCGATCTTATTTGCTCGCGTTCGCTTTCGCTGATTTGACCATCACCATCGGAATCAAAACGCTGCATCATTTTTTGTCTACGTTGCTGGCGTTGTTCGTCAGTCATGTTGTTTCCGCCGCCGGCACCACGTTGCCCGAAGCCTCGGTTGCGCCCACCGCCGCCGCCGCCGCCGCCACCGCCACCAACAAGACCCCCGGAGTTTCCGCCAAATCCATTGCCGTCTTGTGGACCACCGGGAGCGCCCATGCCTTGCCCGCCGAATCCTTGCCCACCGAAGCCTTGTCCACCGAAGCCGGCTCTGCCGCCGCCGTTGCCACGACCGCCACCGCCACCGCCACCGCCACCGTTTTGTCTTTGTTGCCTGCGCTCTTCCATTTTTGCCTTCAGTTGGGCGCGCTCTGAATCATCGAGTTGACCGTCATGATTGCTGTCAAAGCGTTGCATCATTTTCTCGCGCCTCTCAGCTCCGCCTTGGCCTTGACCTTGACCGCCGCCCTGACGTCGAGACGGGGCGGACTGTGGATTTCCTTCGAAATTTGGAGGTGGTCCATTGTCGATACCTTGGAAGGGTTGAATGCCTTCTTGCGCATTCGCTCCGAGAATTCCGAATGTGCCCGCCGTCACTAAGAGAGCAGCCGAGGCAAGTGCGAATTTGATTTTCATGAGCTACCTGTAGAATGCATTTTGGGGTCTGTATATTAAGACGTAGTTGGGCGCAATTAAGTTCAATTATTTCGCAGAGAAATCAGAAAGTTTTATCTAATAGGTCAGTACGCCTATTTGCCGGCGTAGACGTTAGTTGCCAGTGAAGCCAGATATTCTTGCATCGTTACTGCAGTTGAAAATCGGTTGAGAGGGTCCTTTTCGATTGATTTGAAAATTGCGGACTGAAGAAGTTTGGGCACTTTCAAATCTTCAGTCAGTGGGTCAGGTCTGTCTCTCACATGCCGAATTAAAGTGTGAAATTCGTGCTGTCCGACAAATGGTGACTTGCCGCTGATGCACTGATACATGATGCACCCGAGGGCGTAAATGTCAGATTGGGGACCGGTCTTTTGATCCATAAGATATTCAGGACTGAGATAAGATGGGTCACCATATACGCTACCAGTTTTGGTTGTCTGAGGTGTCCAATCCAGTTGCCTGAAAAGCCTTGCTGCCAGACCAAAGTCTGATACTTTGACGTGAATATTTCCGGCTTCGTCCGGCACCAGAAAGATATTGCTTGGTTTGAGGTCTCTGTGCACGATTTCTTGCTTATGTGCCCACTGAAGGGCATCCAGCACTTCGATAGCAATGCGTAAAGTCAATTCTGGTGAAAGCTGCCAGTGAGCAAGCACTGTCTTCAGGCTTTCTCCGCGCAAATATTCCATAACAATGTAAGGTCGCTCATTCGAAAATCCGTCTTCCCAGATTAAAGAATCACTAGTGGAGGGATTTTGAAGCTCCGGCATCATCCCGGTATCAAGCACTCTCATAATGTTTTTGTGCGTTAGCTGTTGCCACATTCGGGCTTCCGACAAAAATCGTGTATTGGTTCTTTGATCTGCTGCAAGTTCGTGTCGCAGCACTTTCACCGCCACAGGCATCACATCTTCAATTTGGGTGCCATCGAAAACCCAGCACAAGGCGCCTTCACCAATGTAGCTTCTAAGCACAAAGCGATTGTCGATCGCCGACCGTTCAAGCTGTTTCATCAATAAATCTGGCAATGCCAGATGTGACATAGTTGGCGCCAAAAGCGTATTGTCTGCCGGGCAAACGATTTTATCGAGCAGATGCCGACTGCCACAATTAGGACAAACTTTGCGCGCTGAGCCCGGAAATCTCTTTCGCGTTCGCTCGTTGGTTTTGACGCTATTTTGAATCCATTGCGACAAAGCTTGATGCGCGATCATATGCACCTTTGCGCCAAACTTCCTGGCGGCGCCTTAACTCGTGTTTTGCCTTAGTAAATGTGTAAGCCAGCCCGAAATTGCATGTTTTGCCGAACTTGTCACGTAGATCTATCCTACCGCATGACTTCTTGCTGGGTAAGGACCCACTAAACAAAACAAGCGCCAAGTTGTCCTGGCGCTTGTCGAAATTTTGCGAATTGCTTGATTATCTGGAGTAGAACTCGATAACCAGGCTCTCTTGGAACGATTGGTCGAGTTGTTCGCGTTCTGGCTTCATCAAGACTTTGCATGACAATGCTTTCGGATCGCTGCTCAGCCAATCTGGGCAAACACTTACCAATCCAGCTTGCATGGTTTTTGCAACTTCTTGGCTCTTTTCTCTGAACGAGATAACGTCGCCAGGCACTAAGCGCATTGAGCTAATAGTAGCCTTCTTGCCGTTAAGCATGACGTGACCATGGTTGATCAATTGACGACCTTGAGGTCTGCTGGCAACTAATCCGGAACGGAAAAGAATATTGTCGAGACGTGACTCGAGAATTTGCAGCAATACCGTACCGGTAACGCCTTTGGACTTTGATGCTTCACTGAAAGCATTAAAGAATTGCTTTTCGGAAACGTCGTAGGTCCAACGAATTTTTTGTTTTTCAATTAAGTGTGTGGCGTATTCCGAACGCTTCTTGCGGTCGCCGCCATGTTGACCTGGTGGGTTAGGCTTTCTGACAAGCGCGCATTTGATGCGGCCGCATACACTGGCACCGACTGCCCGGCAACGCTTACATCTGGATCCAATGTATCTCAAGCTCCCCTTCTCCTCTCAAACGGGTATGAATGCTGCTGCCTCATGACCGAGGACTGCGGCTTTTGCTTTCTCGAATTTGAGAACGCACGATAGACACTGCAGCGCTGGCTGAATACTCGGCGCTCACAATGTGCCGATATATCTTAGCAGACGGCAAAGAATAGCAGTATCAGGTAAATAAACGCTTTATAGTTCGCTGGTCTTGACGGCCGCTCAATATTGACTGTTTTGCCCAATGTCTCAGCAGAGCGCGCTCTTGGGTCTCTATTAAATTTACTTATGCTCTTCAAAAACGCAAACAACCGCAATGTTATGGCTCATTATCACCAGAAAACCAGAATTGAGGGCGATAAGTTGCGTTTAAGACTCTGCCTGGCGTTCCTATAAATAGATGTAGCAAATTCATTTAGTCTCGGCTTTGTCACCGGGGACGAAACTGAGTTTTGTCGCCACCTTCTTATTGTTGACAGGTAGGGTCACTTTGAGAGTGGTTCCGCGCTCTGTGTCACTAAGGCATTCGATGATGCCACCATGAGCGTCCACAATCCTCTTACAGAGATAGAGTCCAAGACCGGTATTGGCAACAAATCGCTTTCCGGGTTGTCCTCTCCAGAATTTGTCGAAGAGATTTTTCTTGGATTCATCATCAATGAAGCTGCCACTGTTAAAAACAGATAGAGCTAATTCATCATGTTCTTGTTCGACTGTGATCGACACTTTTCCGGAGTTGGCACCATATTTGATGGCATTGTCTAACAGATGAGTGATCAATAATTTCAGTGCACGGCTGTCAGCAGAAATTTTTGGAACATTTGGTTCTAAGTGTTCTTGCACAACTATTTGTTTTTCTGCTGCTATTTCGGCGAAGTCAACTACAACTTCTTTCGCTATTTCGTCAAGGGCAACAGGCGCTAGCAGCAAGTCTTTGCTATCAGATTCGTAGCGGTAAATTTCCAGAAGGCAATCGGTTAACTTCAGAAGGAATTTGTTGCGCTCTTGTATTTGCCCTATCAGTGTTGTAATTTCTTCCGGCATTTTCCCGAGCTGACCACCCAGTAGCATATCGAAAACGCGGCTAGAACCAAGTAACGGCACCTGCATATCATGGGCTAAAGTCGACATGAAATCCTTGGCCAGTAGGGTTTTTTGCTGCTGCAATTGCAATTCGGCAGAGCGCTTTCGCTCCTCGACTCCAGCCAGCATTCCTTTGATGCGGGTGGTTAGTTCTTTGGGATGAAACGGTTTGAACAGGTATTCATCAGCACCTGATTCCCATCCTCTCAGTAACGCGTCTCGGTTAGTCAACGCCGTCAGAAGAATGACTGGAATGCTGTTGTATAGCGGGTCTGCTTTAATTTCTTTGCACAGTGTCAAGCCGTCCATCTCAGGCATCATGATGTCACTCAAGATCAGATCTGGCGGCGACAGTCTGACCAGGTCGAGGGCATCACGACCGTTTTTGGCGACGTTTACTCTGCAAAATGATTCAAGGACAGACGAGATGTAGGCCGACAATTCTGTGTTGTCTTCAGCCACTAAAACCAACGGTTTGTCGTCATAATCGACACTGAGAGTTTTGTTTGTCTCCGTAGGATATTGTGGCACGAGCGATTGGCTTTTGTTCCGTGTGGTGTCGCCGGCGGTGAGCCGGGATTCTGCTGCTACAAAATCGACACTGAACGTACTTCCTTCACCAGGCTTGCTCTCAACTTCGACTTTACCGTTGAGTAAACGAGAGAATTCCACTACCAGAGCCAGTCCTAGACCTGCGCCTTCAAAGCGTCTTGTAGAGGGTGCTTCTGCTTGTCTAAAACGGTGAAAAATCAGCTCGATGTCAGCTTCCGGAATACCAATGCCATTGTCCTTGACTGACAATGTCCAGCTATCTGTACCTTTCCGGTCAATGGTGACTACAACATTGCCGCCGACCGGCGTAAATTTGACGGCGTTTGATACCAAATTAAACAGAATTCGTTCATAGACATAGCGGTCTATTTCGACATTAGTTGCCGTAGCTGGAAAATTTGTGATCAGCTCAATTTGCTTTTGACTGGTGGCAGGAGAAAAATCTGACAGAATCGACTGCGTTAATTCATTGATATTTGTTGCCTCTGGGCGCATCTCGATGCGACCAGCTTCCAGGCGCGAAAAATCCAAAAGTCCAGAAATTAGTTGAAGCAGACGCACAGTATTGTTGTGCATCGTGTTCATATGACCTCGCTGCTCATTAGATATTTTGCCGGCATCTCCAGCAAGTATAGATTCGAGTGGTGCAAGGATAAGTGTCAGCGGAGTGCGTAGTTCGTGCGAAACAGTCGCTACGAACTCACTCTTGATGCGCTCAGACTGAATTAATTTTTCGTTGAGTTTGCTCAACTCCTCAGCCTTTCTTGCCGCTTCATCTTCAATGTGACGGCGATAGCTAATACCTGAATACATTCGTCTGACCAGGTAGAAAAAACCGCTGAAAACAAACAGTCCAAGCAAGGAAAACACCCAGGCTGTTGTCGGAATGACATTGCGAGTTTCGTCTCTTTGATTTTGTAAATGTTCTTGTTCTGAGGCCTCAAGGCGTGATACCAAAGTCTGCAAGATATTGCGCTCGTCCGACTCGTCATATGCGCGCATCAACGGTAATGCGGCCGAAACACCCTTTTCTTTTCGTGCGTGAATAATTTCTAGAAGGGCATTAATGCGCTTCCCGCTGATGTCGTTAAGCCTTGTCAGGTTGCGGGTTTCATACCAATCTGTGATATTCGATTGCAGATTTTGGATGTGCTGGGGAATAGTGGAGGCGACAGTATTGACTTCATTTGCATATTTTGGCTGCGGTTCCAGCAAAAATGCGCGAGTTAACGATTCGGCATTGTACATAGCCTCTCGTGTCGCTCTTAAATTAGCCAGATATTCGTGTCTCTTTTCGATTTTCAATTCATTGTTGATTGAAGTCGAAGCAATGAAGAAGAAAGCACCAAACATAAAAGTCGCCAGACCAAGCATGACGCCAAAACCGGTCGTCAGCTGCGTTTCCATAGGCAACCGGTCTGCAAGACGCGTTGCGCGTGGCTTTGAATTAGAACTTTCAGAATCCATGCTAACCGTCACTGATCCAATAGGTTTGGTGTTCCCTTTTTAGATAAGACGGTAACCCGGAGCGACCTATACATTTGCAGCTGTGCTGAAATTCACCCTTGAGGGGGATGCTAAGGCGTTTGTGGGGCAGCGGCAGAATTCACTGATTTGATAATTTCGCCATAACCTGCCCAGGAATCTTTTATGTCGTAAAGCCCGTCACTGTAGCTTTTTGCAGAAGCTTTCGAGCGTGCCTCAAATTGTTTTACGCCAGGTATCGTTTCTAATTTTTTCTTTGCCTCCTCCGAATCTTGAAGAGCCGCAGCGTGCAACCATATTTCTGCGCTGTGCACGTCTTTGCGAGCAGCTTTATCGTCAAGGTACATCAGACCGAGATGCGTCTGCGCTTCTCTGACTCCATGCTTTGCGGCTTTCTTGAGCCACATTTCAGCTTTGTCGAAATCTTGCTCAACCTTTTTTCCTTCAAGATAGAGGTTGCCCAGATGGTTTTCCGCCTCTTTTAGTTCTTGTGATGCCGCTTTCTCAAGCCAGAAGATAGCTAGTTTGAGGTCTTTGTCAACGCCCAGACCGTTTTCGTAGAGTATGCCAAGTAATGTTTGCGCCTTGGCGTGCCCCGTCTCAGCCAGCGCACGCGCTTTCGTTGCCGCAAGTTCGAAGTGGCGTTGCCTGACATGCTGGTGAGCTTCTCGATATGCCGAAGATTCATGACTTGTTGCCGCAACCGATTGGATGCTTACTGGCGACAAGACTTGTGAAGCAAATGTGGTGACTAGAAAACTGGCAATCCAGAATGATTTCGCGCGAGAAGGGGACACTTGTTTCAACCTGTGTCGATGTATCCATCTATTTTACAAGAATTCGGCGCTTAAAATCGTCTTGCCAGGGGTGGTGA
>JACMKL010000564.1 GCA_014380105.1 Candidatus Melainabacteria bacterium | reverse complement strand
TTTGAGCCGAGGGGCTTTGCAGAAACGACAGGTCGGCGTCGACCAGAAACTGTAGCAAGTAGCCCGCTTTACGTGACGGACTGACTGAAGCGTAATGAAATACTGAACTCAATGCAACGAGTAGTCAGACAGTAGTTTAAACACCACCGCAGAGCAATCTGGGTGGTGTTTTTATTTGCGACTTTTCAAAACCTAATGGCAGACCTGTCCGTTTTTTACGAAGTAGTCCTGGTGATAATCTTCGGCGTTATAGAATTTTTTCGCAGGCTCAATAGCAGTCACAATCGGCTTTTTGAATTTATGCGTGGCGTCCAGTTCTTCTTTGTATTTCACTGCTTCGGCTTTCTGCTCCGGGCTGGTGTAAAAAACCACTGAACGATACTGGTCACCCTGGTCAGGACCTTGTCTGTTCAAAGTAGTTGGATCGTGATTTGCCCAGAATGCCTCAAGCAACTTGTGATAGGTAGTTTTCTTGGGGTCGAATAACACTTCAACCGTCTCCACGTGACCCGATGTGTGGCTGCAGACCTGCTCATAAGTCGGATTATCTATCTTGCCACCGGTGTAACCCGCTGAGGTCTTTACGACACCTGGTACCTTGCTCATGATGTATTGGACTTTCCAAAAACAACCGGCGCCGAAAATTGCACGCTCTGTTGGCACTGTTGATTTCGCCGAATCTGTTTTAACAGTTTCGACTTTACTGGTCTCAGTCTCATTCTTCGAGATCGATTCTGCTGCACATGCGGACAGACCGACGGTTGAAAAGACAATTGAAAATACAGCGAAAAGCGCTGAAAGCACTTTATTCATAGATTCGGTTTATTCCCCTCAGAGAGTTTGTAATCCCTGACCGCATAATACTATTTGCAGGTACAAACGCGCTCGGCCCAGCAAAGAGGTCTTTGCCAGGCGGCATTCTCGGCACGTTTACGGCGAGATGCTTAAGCTTCCTTGGACCCGAACTGATACCACTTGCGCGATATTTTGGCCTTCTCGATAATGCTCAGGTTGATTGAGCGACCTTCAATGTCAGTGCCGTTCAATTCTTTAACCGCGTGGTCAGCGTCAACTTCGCTCGACATTTCTACGAAAGCATAGCCGCGATTTTTTCCGGTTTTCGGATCGAGCGGGATTACTACATCTGTCACTGACTTAGAACGTTGCCAAAAAAGCTGTCTGATTTTGTCCTCGTTCGCATCAACAGAGATATTCCCAACCAATATTTTGGTTTTCATAAATGTGGGTGCCTGTAGCGATTACTGCGGTTATTGGTCATCGATTGCACCGAGGAACATACTCGGATACCAATTGCTCTTGAACTTTGCATCGCTCGCCGCGAGTAGAGCCAGGCATATGGTGAACAAAAACGTATAAATCGTTGACGTCATTGTTGCTGCTTTGCCAGGCTTCTAGCACTTGCGCATTCAAAGCTGCTGCCTTTTGCGACAAATCATCAGCTTCGCCAATGAAAAGAATAGTGTGCGATTTTGGGCGGCTTGGATCTTGATTATAGGTAATAGCGTAAATTGCCGGCGCCTGAGGTGGAGTCCATCTCGTCAATGCTCCGCTTGAAGCAAATTTGTAGCGTTCGGTACGCCCCCAAGAAATACTCATCTAATGTAAGTCCCTTCATGTCGTAAAAGTCGATATAAAACGAGAGTGTATGCGCTTTTGGAGCGATTCGCTCTCGGCAAAATTTT
>JACMKL010000563.1 GCA_014380105.1 Candidatus Melainabacteria bacterium | reverse complement strand
GTTTTGGGAATTTTTCCGGCAGCGGTTTTGCATGGCATTCTGCATGGCCAGTTTAATCACGCGCCCATTTATATGATTCAGGTTGCTCTCTGGTCTTGCGTAATGGGGCTGGTCAAAAAATATACGAATACGACGACGACCATAATCGGGCACGCCGGATTTAATTTCGTGACAACCTTTCTATTCGCGTTTAATCCGTAGGCTGTAAGGCTTTTAGAACGTCGAAAAGGGTTGGATCCTTAGCTGGACATGCCCGCGCCTTGTTGGATGATGGCGTCGAGACTAGGGATGCTTTCGGTCAAAGCAAGATACATAAGTTCGGCGCGTACTTGCTCGTTGTCTTGAATAAGAGTGCCGAGGTGCAAAGATGCCCCTGGAGCGGTCGCACCCAATTTTAATTTGTGAGCCATATTCATTGAAAGAAGTTGGCACGACAGCTCGATGCCTTCTGCTAAGGGATATTTGTCGCCAACCTCGGCTGCGCCAGGGATTGCATAAAGTTTGTCTGACAAGCCTATAGACTGAAGAATGAAGAGCTTGAACCATTCGGGCGGATCGGCGCTAACTTCGGCGTGTTCGAATAAGGTTAGCCAGATTGAAAAACATAATAATTCTTTGACAGCTTCGGCAAACTCTTCTTGAGAAATCTCGGGCATCGGAATATTTTTGCTTGCTTCATTGGCATGAAACTCTTTTTCGCAAACGTCCATATATTCGCGCAGTAGCCGAGTGCTTTCCATGCCCGTGATGGTGGCAAAAAAAAGAGCTCTTTCGGCTGACTCTCTTTCGTTTTCAGGTGCCTTTGAAACACTCGGCACTATCTTTTGAAAGGTGGAGCTTTGCGGGTTGTCCATCTATTCCTCTAATAAGGCTGACTTCGGGCTAAACACAGGGTTGGGTGCTGCCGCAACTAACTGATTGTAACAGCGCTATTGGTAGCCAACGGAATACTGATAACCGACTTTGAGGTTACTGTCGATTTAATGTTCGACTACGTAGTTTTCCCAATGACAACTTTCTCATCTACTGCCAATATGGTTCACAAGCAAAAATGTGGTCGACCTACCCCTTTTTGTTTATCTTCCCCCAGAAATTGGTATATAGAGGAGAGGCTGAAAAGCCCGCCCTGTCCATTTGCTTGGACCTACTCGTCGCGGCAGGCACGACAGATGTAGCAAGCTCACACGGTTTGTTCATGCATTTTTGAAGGATTTAGGAGAAGTTACTAATGGCCGATCAACCAGTACCACCACCTACATACGATGCTCAAAAGGACGCCAAGGGCGACGCCGCCGCGATCAAAACAGTCTTCGACAATGAGGGTGCTGAAAAGGCATATGGACGCCTTCAGCAAGAACTCGATCCGAAGACTCTGGCAGCATCAGGAGCCACGACCGCTGACCAGCAGCGTCAATACCAAGAGACGATGACAGCACAGCTCAAGGAATCAGGTGTCTTGCCAGAGCTTTCAATCGCACATGCAATGGCGAATAAGAAAGATCTGATCGTGGGTGGAAGGGTCGATGGAGACAAAGTCTACGACGCTCAGGTCAATGCCAAAAATCCAGTTGATCGCGCATTGGTCACGGAGCTTGGAGATAAGTACAATAAGCTCAAAGACTCAGGAAGTTCACTCTACGAGTCTAGCCTGAAAACTCAACTAGACACGAACACTCAAGCTGCCAAAGAACGCGCTGCTGGATTGCAGAAACAAACAGACGATCGCAAAAACCTCGGCGGTCTTTTCAGTAATCCGAAAGCATTTGATGCAATGGCCGGAAACGACGGTCAAATTACTGAGAACGACGCTAAAGCGTTCCGTGAGAAATTCAGACAGCCAGGAACCGCTGGCGATCAATTCCGCGAGAGCGTTGGTGGTCCTACCAGAGAAGGGCAGGATTCTGTTCGAAAATTGAATGAAGATGTCCTTAAGGCATTCAAAGACGGCCGCAATGACGACAACAAAAAAGGTGCGGTCATTCATGACGCAACTTGGCCAAGTTCGAATTACATGGACAGAGCATCACTTGCTAAAGGCATGGGATATAAAGATGCCGCTGAGGCGACAGCTAAATTGCCGACTGATACAGCTGCAAAACCACCTGTTACAGGAAAGGAAAAAGACGATAGATTGGTGCCGCCAGTCGTCGTCGACACCAAGCCAGCAACAGCTCTCGATTTGAGCAATACTGCGCTTAAGCGCGGTGAAGGTCCTTGGCACGTAGCCGGTCAGATGATGGGTGGAGAAAAATTCAACGATCCAGGCAAAGCTAGAGATGATTTGAAGAATGCTATTCGCACTGTCTTTAACGACAAGGAAAAGGCCCAGCAAATAACACCTGAGAATCTCGGCAAAGTTAGAGAGTCAGTCAATAAATCGGGCAATGATGAATTGAAGACTTGGTTTGAAAATAAATATCCGAAGACCGCTGAGAAAGCCGCCGTTGCAGTTGCTCCTCCAGCCGAAGTAAGAGTTGAGCCAGCGAAAGATTATGGTGCTACGAAACTAGGCAAGGAAGAAGGCTCCTACCACGTCGCTCGTAGAATGACCGAAGGTCAGAATTTGAGTGACAATGCAACTAAGGCACTTCAGAAAGTAATTGCCGGTGGTTTTACTGACAAGCAAGGTGCAGAGCAAATCACTGCAGCTAACCTTGAAGATGTTCGTAAGAAAGTAGAAGCAGCTCAGGTCCCTGAGTTGACTACATGGTTCAACAAGCGTTATCCGGCTAAGCCATCTGACAGAAGATAACCGCGAGCGATAAATAATCACAGAATTAGAGAGGGAGGCGGAAGCCTCCCTCTCGTTTTGACATTTTGATGTAGCACTAAGAGAAAGAGCGGCTATTTAGCCGCTCCTCAAGTTTGTCTCTATTTGTCGTCTTCCGGAGGAGGCGAGAAATTGTTTGAGGCGCCACCGTTAGTGGGCTTGTCACCACCACCAAGCAGTTTCAATCCAGGGATGAAATTAATGTTTATTTCGGCTGGTTTGCCGACCAATCTACGGTCAGCCAGATGACTCAATTCAACTTCAATGTCAGCGTCACTTCTCGAGGGCTCAAGAATTTTTACGACGTCATGATAATACAGAGTCTCTTTTTCCATCAGAGCTAGAGCCAAATTCTTCACAGCATCCTTATGCTTGGCGAGCAACTTTTGAACATTGGCTTTGCATTCTTCAAGGATGTTGCGGATATCCATCTCTATCTCGCGCTCTGTAGCGTCGGAAGCAATTACTTGTCGCGTACCGTAAGTATCGCTGTAGCCAAATGCCTTGTCCGTGTTGAAAGTAAACTGACCCATGCCCCATTCGCGCACCATCTTCTTTGCCCGATTTGAAGCATGTTCCAAATCACCGGATACTCCCCAGGCATTGTCACCAAAGAACATATGTTCTGCAACCCAGCTACCTAGCGAAATCTCGATGTCGATCATCAGGTCATTCTTGTTTTTCTTTTGGTAGTCCTCTTTGCCAACTGCCCAGACGTAACCGAGTGCGCCACCACTAGGCACGACGGTGACAACTTGAATGCGGTCTCTCTTGTTGCGGAAGTAGGCAACGACTGCGTGTCCTGCTTCGTGGTGTGCAACAACAGATAATTCGTCGAGCAAGACTTGTCTGCTATACGACATACCAAAGCTTTGTCTCTGGATGGCTTTAATTAAATCGATTGTTGAAACTTCACCACGACCGTCTCTAATCGCGATCAGACCTGCTTCGTTGACGATGTTGGCAATATCTGCACCAGAATTCCAAACTGTCATTCTAGCGATTGTGCGGGCATCAACCTTTTGCTCAACTTTCAGTTTTTTAAGGTAATGAGCAAACATGGCTTCCCGGCCTTCTAAGTTAGGCAGAGGAATGTTGATGACGCGATCAAAACGACCTGGACGCATCAAAGCAGAATCAAGCATCTTCGGATTATTAGTAGCACCAATGGTGAGTACCTTGTGCTTCCCATAACCATCAAGTTCTACTAGAAATTGATTAAGTGTCTGGTTGTGCTCTTGTCGGCCGCCGGAACCTTCATCAATTCCGCGATGATGACCAAGCGAATCAATTTCGTCTATGAAAACAATTGCGGGTTTTCCACTGCGCCTTGCTTGTTCGTAAACCGCGCGTACTCTCTGAGCGCCCAGTCCAACCCACTTTTGAACGAAATCACTTCCAGATAATGCATAGAAAGGAACACCAGCTTCATTTGCAATTGCTTTGGCAAGCATTGTCTTCCCGGTACCAGGACCGCCGATTAAAAGAATTCCTTTTGGCGCTTTCAGTCCCATGTTTTGAACAATATCCATATGCTTGAGCAGAGCAACAACCTCGGCTGCTTCTGCCTTAGCTTCATCCATACCTTTGACGTCGTCGAGTTTAACGTCGACGTCAGGAACTCTAGAAAGGCTGATTCCGCTTGTATTTAGCTTGTGACCTGCAGTAACGGATATTTTGGCAATTGCTTCTATCAAGTCTTTCTCGACGAATTTCTTGCGCCCTGCGCGAACTGCGTAGATGCCAGCTTCATTTACTGTTGCTGCAATATCGGCTCCTGAAAAATTGATGCTTTCTTTCGAAAGTTTCTCCATATCAAATGGACCTTCATGCAGAATTTTCGCCATATAAAGTTCGAACAGTTTTTGACGAGCGGCTGCATCTGGCAATCCAATGTAGACTTTGCGATCAAATCTGCCGGCTCTGTAGAAAGCAGGATCGAGGTTCTGTTCCTGGTTTGTGGCAACGATCGTTATAACGTTGTTGCGACTGAAACCATCAAGTTGAACAAGGATTTCGTTTAGCTCGCTGGTTCGATTATTGTCACCAGTGCTAGTGATTGTCCCGGCAATCGCGTCGATTTCATCAATAAAAACAATTGCTGCTGGGCTTTTACGAGCTTGTCTGTATAGCGCTCGAATTCGCGATGCACCTTCTCCTGCATACATACTCTTGAAATATGAAGCGGACAATCCAAAAAACGGTACACCTGCTTCGTTTGCAATAGCCTTCGTAAGTAACGTTTTGCCCACGCCCGGAGGTCCGACAAGAAGAATTCCGCGCGGTATTTTTGCACCAATTTCGCGCAAATCACTACCTTGCTTTAGGAAGGAAATTATCTCCGCTACATCTTGCTTTGCCTCATCTATTCCAATTACATGATCCAGGCGAACTGTTGGATCCGGATTTGGAATTTCAATTCCAGAGTCAACCAGAACGCGCTCCAAGCCTACCGATACGCGGTCCACAGCTTGCTCTAAAATATCTGTGGTGACAGTATTCGGATTGCCCGGTCTTGTGCTCATCAACGCCGCTTCATTGACGATCTGGTAGATATCTGCAGGCGAATATCCTTCGGTCAAACTGACAATGTGGTCAACATTTATCGCTGGATCGTGGCTGACCTTCTGAAGGTAGTAGTTGAATATATTTTTGCGATCAATTGGCGAAGGAATTTGGAAGTATATTCTGCGATCCATGCGACCGGCGCGCATAAGAGCTGGATCTAGAATGCTATCGTTATTTGTTGCTCCAATTACCAGCAAACGTGATGCGTGAAATCCATCCATTTGAGTCAGCAAAGTATTAAGAGTCATGTTGCTGTCGGCAACGCCACCGCCACCTCTATCCTGTTGGCGCCTGCTTCCCATTGAGTCAATTTCGTCTATAAACAAAATCGCGCGGTCATGCTTTCTCAACTTGTTGAACATAGACTTCAATTTGAAAACGCCAAGACCATATATAAGTCCACTAAATCCGGCACCTTCTACAACGTAGAATGGCACACCAACTTCGTTTGCGATGGCTCTCGCGAAAAGCGTTTTGCCAACACCAGGAACTCCAACAAACAAAATACCTTTAGGTAATTCTGCACCAGATCCGGCATAGCGCTCTGGATTAGCCATCATGTCGATAACTTCGCGAATTTCTGTCTTTGCTAATTCATTACCGATTAATTCATCAAGCGATTTGGGTGCTTTAGGATTGATTTTCGGTTCATCGAACATGAACGGGAAAGCACGTTTCCAGATGCTTTTAGGAGCTTTCGAATCAGCTCTTGGTGGCAGTGGGAAGATAATTGAAATGAGAATATAAAACTGTCCCAGCAGAATTAGGGCACCAAATATGGCGGCAGCTAAAACTGATACCACTGAATATTTCAGTAGTGCTGGAAACGATGCAAACGGGTTCCAGTAGGGAGACGTGAACAGTAAAAGTACTGTCCATAGCGTCAATAGTGTCCATTTGGCCCACTTTTTCATGAAAACAAGACTCCTGTTCTAATTGTTTGCAGCGTAGGGATATTCGCCCATGACACTTTCTTGCGTCATTGGCTTGTCGTTGATTTCGGTCATTAAACCTACGTCTCTATGACCATCGACAAATCTAACTTCCGGATACAGACCAGCTCTTTTGATGATTTCGGATTTACCTTTGGCATTGACTCCGGATATGCCGGATTTCCAATCGTACGGAGATGAGCCACCGTTTAAGAAGCAGCTCGCTATGAGGACAATGACAAAAATGATGATGTATGGCTTCAAAGTTCTGCCAGCTTATTGAAATCTTTCAACTAGTGCTTATATTCCCTCTTCATAACTGCATTTTATAGATTTTTCGCAGCTTTCGCCAATGGCTTTTTCCTGAGCCAAAGCTAGGTATAACCCTTCGTATCGACCCGAGGAGTAAAAGGCGCTTGTTCTAAAACTTAAAGGCTCTAATCGAGCTTCTGTAAAGGCTCTTGAGGAACTGAGCTTTCTGGAGCTGCAGCCAAGTAAGGCTTCACCATTGCGATCAACTCACTTTTAGGCATTGCGCCCACTATCACTTGCTCGCATTTTCCTTCTTTGAAAACCATGAACGCAGGGATAGGTCCGACTTTGTATTTCTGAGAGAGATGAGGCGTTCTCAAAACATCGACACGAGCTACTTTGAGTGAGCCCTGATATTCATTGGCAACTTCGCCCAGAATCGGCTCCATGCGCTTACATGGTCCGCAGGTGTCCGAATAAAAGTCCACTAGAACTGGTGTGGCTGAATCTATTACTTCTGATTCGAAATTGCTTTCGTCAACGGCGACAGTGCTGCTTAATGCCTGCTCCGTTGCGGCGCTTGCTTGAGGCTGAGTATTTGCACCTGCTTCTTCCTGGCTGCCGTTGATAATGCTGCCAATGACGAGCGCAATCAGGAAAGCGATGACGACTTCTTTCAATGTTTTGTCTCCAGGTCCAACCACCCATATGACTATATATTGGCACAGCTCTCAGATGAGCGCACTAGGGATTTGGCTAGATATACAGAGAAGCCGCCCCGTGAGGAGCGGCTTCTAATGATTTAGACTGAACTAGGCTTATTTACCGCGTTCTGGAATCAAAACGGTGTCGATTATATGAACGACGCCATTGCGGCAATCACTGTCAGCTTTGGTGACGATTGCGCCATCAACAACTTGTGTGCCGCCTTTATTGCCGAGCATCAAGCTTTCGCCTTGAACTGTTTTAACTGAGGAGCGGGTAGCCAAATCACTAGCCATGTACTTCTGAGGAACCACATGGTATTTCAAAACGATTGGCAATCTCTTCGAATCGTTGAAAAGAGCGTCGCGTTCTGCTTTAGGGATTTTTGCAAATGCTGCGTCAGAAGGAGCAAACAATGTGTAAGGTCCTTTGCCGCGCAATACTCTGTCTAAGCCTGTTTTCTTGAGCGCCGAATTGAGTGTTTTCAAATCGTCGCAGCTTGAGGTGCAGCCGGCAACGTCACTCTGTGTAGAGTACTGTTTGCCTTTTCTCGACTTTGCGTCAGCCGATTGAAAAGCTTGCGAGCTACTAATTACCGCCAGTGTCACTGCCAAGACCACTGCGCTTACTTTCTTTGATGGCGCCAATTGCATCACGATCTCCTTTGTCCAATCGCTGCCCTAGTAAACGTTTGCATGGCTGTCGCCAGAGCGCGCCAGCTCCCGTTTTTGAATGCTTAAATTATGCCGGATCATCGTTAAGTGCCCGTAAGAAAATCGGGCTAGTTGATCGCTCTTTTATACGTGCTTGTTAATTGCCGAAGAGAGAGCTGATTTTGGCACTGCGCCAACTACCTGCTCGACAACTTGACCAGTCTTAAATACATAAAGACTTGGGATGCCGCGAATCGAATAAGCTTGCGCTGTCTTCGGATTTTCGTCGGTGTTGAGCTTTACGACCTTAAGACGGCCTTCATACTCTTTAGAAAGATCTTCTACGACCGGTGCAATTGCTTTGCACGGACCGCACCAGGGAGCCCAGAAATCTACGAGCACTGGAATTTCAGCCTTCAAAACTTCTTGTTCAAAGGTTGCATCGGTTACGTTCAATACAGCAGACATCTTGGAATGGACCTCCCCTTCAGACGGGCTAGAGCACTAAGTCTCTATAAAATTACTAAACTGGCTTCGTCTCTGAATTATATAGACTTGCACTTTAGTTTCTCACAGATAGAACGATTTGTCTTAACGGTTTGGTGCGTTGCCAAGCATACAGCCCTCGGTGTCAGATGCCGACACGTAGCTCTGGAGCGAGTCTTCGCGGAGTCGTAAATGCATCAGTAGAAATATATAGTGATGAGTCTGATGCGAAGATTGAACGTTTTTTTGCTAAATCAGTATTTAATAGGAACGTGCAACCATTCTGGATGGTGATGTTAGGTATTGTTTTGGTTCCCTAGAAACCGCAGGATAGCTGCATTTTCAAGTTTCATGTGTTATTCAGGCAAGCGTTCTTTTATAGGCAATTGAATGGGGCTTCTAGAAAAAATCTATAAATGGTTATTTAGAAGTCTGGCGAACCAACTTCTATTTACCTATTTGTTGATCATCGTGATAGCTCTTTTGGCTGTCAGTTTGTGGGCCTTGTTTGCGATCAAGTCTGAGTCAGTTAATGATTTGCGAAACTCGCTAGAAGTTGAAGCGGTTCATCTAGCCCTGGAAATTGACAACGACCTTGGCATGGACTCTGACAAATCCAAGCAGCGCATTCAGAGCGCAGTCGACCGGCACGCAACCAAATTAGGCGTGGCGATTACTGTGGTTGACCGCGACGGACGTGTACTGGCAGATTCTGCAACAGGTCCACAGGCGCCAGACGGTACTAATATTTCCAACGATTCGGAAATCAATGATGCTTTGGCTGGAATCGTGGCAATCTACACACGCAATTCAAGCGCCACAAACAGCAATTGGCTCTACGTCGCGTACCCGGTGAGAGCCGCGGGCCAAACGACTGGCGTCATTCGAGTCGGTGTTCGCCTGACTGAAATCGAGCAACGATTGCACCGCGACTTGATCATCTTTCTAGAGATCATTTTTGCAACTGGCGTCATTACAGTAATGATCAGCTTGTGGTTGGCCCGTCGAGTTAATCGCCCATTATTAGAGATGAGTTTGACCGCCAGGAAAATTGCGGCATCAGGCGACATGTCTGAAACTGTTCCGGTTAAGCGGCATGACGAAGTTGGCGAATTGGCGCGCTCATTCAATCAAATGATTCGCCGGCTTCGCGAGCAAGAAAGACTTCGGCAGGAGTTTATCGCAAACGCCAGTCATGAATTAAAAACGCCTACGATGGCAATTGGATCGGTGGTGGAAGCCCTTCAGGCTGGTGCTGCCGAAGATCCAAAATTACGCGTCCAATTTTTGGAGTCACTGGAAAGACTTGTGGATAGGCAAGCCAACCTGCTGCAAGATCTGCTCGATATCAGCCGTTTGGATGGTGGTGAAATCAAAGCCAAAGACCAGGTGAATGTTCAGCAGTTAGTAATGGATGCAATCGAGCAGGTGCGTCCGAATGCCGAAAAGCGCCAGATCACACTCCATGTTGATGTGGCAATGGATGATGTGCTCGTCACAGGCAATCTAATTCACTTGCAGCGAGCGCTCGTCAACATTTTGACTAATGCCATCAATTACACAGGAATCGATGGCATCGTAGATTTAAAAGCCAATTTAG
>JACMKL010000562.1 GCA_014380105.1 Candidatus Melainabacteria bacterium | reverse complement strand
GAATGCTCAGTCATAAACTCGTTGCTATCGGTGGCATTTCAATTTCAAATGCAGAGACTTTGATTGCTGAGGGCGCAGACGGAATTGCTATGATTTCAGACATCAGTAAATCTGAAAATCCTGATGCGCGCGCTCGCGAATGGGTCGAGCTATTTGAAAATTTTCCCGGTTAGTTGTAATTTTGCTGTTAGATTTGTCTTGCAAACTGAAGCGAAGGGCATTTGTAAATATTGAAAGTTTCGAGTTTTTGGCTTCAATTCCTGCTTCTCATTTCACACAGATGGCAATGCAACAATGGCGAGACTCGAATTTTCAAGCTCAGTAGAGTCAGAGAACACTGCATCTACATCCACACTCAATCTGCTTGATGTAGCGAGTGAAGCTAGCGGTTTGATTTCTGCTCGTTCGAGTAAAGCGTCAGAACTTCCCCCTCACGATTTGCAGACAGCACGCGATCTGGCTTCATCGTTGGATCGTTTTGAACTAAATGCATCGCTGAAAATTATTAGAGAGTTGGCAGTTGACCCTGACAGAGCTATGAATGTGCTGCGTTCAGCCAGAAATTTTTTGGATGGTGAGGTTTATGCGCTCAGATTATTGACTGAGAAGCGCGCTAGCGGGCAGGATAAGCTTATGAATATTGAAATCGTTTCAAAATTCAATCGTCATCACCATCGAATTGAAGCTGGTACAGGTAATTATAGTTTCTGGTTGGATATAGGAGATGGACAAGTCCTCTCTAAGTCTTCAATCATGGAAGCTAAACAGCTAGTTGGATTTCTCAATTCCAACAAATTGAATTCTTCAATCAACTTCGTTCGAGACCTTGCTAATGATCCTGAACAGGCTCTGAAGATATTGACTTGGGCTAAATCACAGGAGAGAGGCAAAACACTTTCTATTAGGCTATTGACGCACGAAGACGAGAGAGGAAAGACTCACCTAAGGCAAGTTGATTTGGTGTCACCTTCCAATCGTGATCATCACCGGATTGAAATGGAGTCAGGGCGTTATATTGTCTTGAACCGGATCGGCGACAAAGCAAGTAATCAATTTTTAGCACCCAGAGCTGCCGAGTCATTTCAATTAGCATTAACTGATGCGCGTAAAGCTGGTATCCAAATCGAGATCAACTCATCGTGGCGATCTTACCGCGATCAGGAGAGACTCTACAAAAATCTAAAGAACGTTTCTCCAGTAGCTTATCCAGGTACGTCCATGCATGAAGCTGGTCTAGCTCTCGACATTCAAAATTTTGAACAAGTTCGCCCGTATCTCGAGCGCAAAGGTTGGTATTGGCCGAATTTTCCTGATGATCCTTGGCATTTTGAGTACAGGTTGTAGCTTAGTCGCACTTCTTCTTCTTCTTCTAGCGCTATCACATAATTCTCGCTGTTCCCGAAATGCGAATAGAACTACCTGGAGTCTCTTGAATATCAGCGTGAAGGAGTGAGCGCATCTTCATATCTTCGCCCTGAATGATATCAATAGAGCCACCATGCGGCCATTTGATGTCACGCAGATAACCGGCGAAAGCGGCTGTTGAAGCTCCTGTTGCCGGGTCTTCGTAGACGCCGCCTGAGGCGAACGGATTGCGAGTGTGGAAGAGGCGGGGTGTTTCGCAATAGGCAAGTAGGATTGTCACCAAACCTGCTTTTGTCATCAAGGTTCGCCCCTCGTTCAAATTGTATTTCATTGAGGCAAGCGCCTGCCTTGAACTGAGAGCGAGAACTAGATGATTGGCGCCACCATGAATTAGTGCTGGTGGAATACGCTTATCTAAATCTTTCTCGCTGTAACCGAAAAGCTTTAGAGCTGATTTGATTAGTTCTGCTGGTGCAGTCTCGCTGTGGGTAGGAGGAGATTGCAAGGTCGCGGTGATAGCAGGTGTGGTGGCATCGCTCTTGTTCTTTGCATCGCTAACGACCTGACCTTCGACTGTAATTTTGGCTTGATTCAAGATGAGTGGAAAAACGCCATTGCCAACGCGCAATGCCAATGCGGCTCCTAAAGCAATAGTGGCGTGACCACAAAATGGCACTTCTGATTCGGGAGAAAAGTATCGTACTCGCCAACTTTCTCCGGTCGGCGCGGCGAAGGCTGTCTCGGAAAATCCAACTTCAGCGGCTATCCGTTGCATTTCAGCCGGCTCTGGGAGGACATCGGTAATCACTACTCCGGCTGGATTGCCGCCCGTTGCCCCATCGGAAAAAGCCGCAATTTTTAATACTTCCAGTTTTTGGTTTTCCAATTTCAATTTATCCTTTACACATGTGCCGAATCTTTACCGGTAACAGAATTTATTGCTGGATTCGGTAATTCTAACTGTTGCGCATTTTTGTGCACTTTCATAGATTTTATGACCAGAGAGAGTGGGACAAGCCTATATCGATACATTCTTGCACAAAAAGTTTACTATGCGAAGTAGTGACACTACCCCAAAAAAAGACCGTTTTAATACTTGGTATTGAACAAAATTTGATTTGCTCATTCCCAAACGGTCTGGAAGATTAGCCAAAAAACAGATGCCCCGAGGAAGGCGACTGTTTTTTAGCTGTAACCGATGTCAATCAAAAGCATAGTTGCGAAGTCCGCAGCCGACATTTCTAGAATATTGATCTTCTTGGTCAGATCGTAGTCGGCAGGGCTGATGCGCGGTCCAAGTTCTTCGCCCATAGACCGGGTGAAGAATTCCATCTTCAGTGACCAGTAACCATCGCGCTCGGCAAAATAAACAGGCGCTTTGGCAAGAAGAGAATGCTTGAGACGATTGAGCAAGTCGTACATTTCGTGAATGGTACCAAGTCTTCCCGGCAGAATTATATGGAACAGCGAGCCGAAGAAAAGACAATCGTGCCGCGAGTTGAAATCTGGCATCGTAAAGATCTGACCTCCTTGCTTTGCATAAGGGTTCGCATCTTCTTCCTTTTGCAGGAATTCCGCACATACAGCGATGGCAAGTTTTGGAAAGCCGGCGAGATGGCAGCCGTAGTGAGGCGCTTCCATAAGACCAGGACCACCGCCGGTTTTGGCGGCGATGCCTTTTTCTGCAAGAATGCGGGCCACTTCGGTGCACCACTTGTACTCAGGTGAATCTGGACCGAGCTTTCTGGAGCCAAGCCAAGTGCCTTGCAAACCAATACCTTTGAGCGTTGTCAAAACCTGCCGCAGTTGCTGCGAGCTGGAATCGATTCGACCAAGATAAAGATCCAGTTTGCTGGCGTGTGACATATCCAACAGTTGTGTCATTTTTATTCCTTAGTGAGACGAATTAGATCAGCACGTAGAGCGCGGAAATCAGCGAAATCGCGATTGTCGATTGGTCGCCCTTGCAGGGAAAGCCTGTAGGCAACCAGAATGAGATCGTGCTGAGCTCCATAGCGGCTTTCACCCTCACTGGCGGTGACGATCACATCTCGGACGTCGATAAACAGGCATTGCTT
>JACMKL010000561.1 GCA_014380105.1 Candidatus Melainabacteria bacterium | reverse complement strand
CGTAGCGATCTGGCAGTGTTGAAAATAGAAGCAACTGGCTTGCCGGTTGCCGAAATGGGCACTTCAACTAGTTTGAGACCTGGCGAATTTGTAATTGCGATTGGCTCGCCAATGGGCTACGACCACTCGGTCACACTGGGGATTGTTTCGGCTGTTGGCAGAAGCGTCACTGACATCAATGGCAATATCAATTTCATCCAAACTGACGCCGCGATTAATCCGGGCAATTCAGGTGGACCGCTGCTCAATTTTTCCGGACAAGTGGTGGGAGTGAACACCGCCATCGCGGCTAGAGCGCAGAATATCGGCTTTTCGATTCCAATCGATATTGCTAAACCAACCGTCAATGAATTGATCACGAATAAAAAAGTTTTGCGTCCCTTCCTGGGTTTGATGATGCGCGAACTATCCGAACCGCTGCTCAAAGCGATGGGATTACCGCTTGAAACAAAGGGTGTGCTGGTTTCGAATGTTATCGAAGAGGGCTCAGCTGCAAAAGCAGGCGTAGTGCGCACAGATATCATTCAAAAAATTGATGGCAAAGATATCGGCTCAAGTCAGCAATTACAAGAAACTGTCAGAGCACGAAAAGTTGGCGAAACTCTGCATTTGATTATTTTGCGAAATAAAGAAATTAAGCCCGTCACAGTGCTGATTGGAGAATATTCTGAAACCGGCAAAACGCCTAAGCGTAGCCCATCTAGCCCGCCGCAAGGTTTGCCTCAGCCAAATAATTCTGATGATGACTAGCGATTGACTGGGAAATTTATGTCACGCGGTAAGTAAAAGTTCCGAAACATCTTGCCAAGCAGGCTCAATCCGAGGGAAGATAGGTAATAGACAGAGTTGGCTTAACGGCTGAGCTTCGTGCTTATTCGACTATTTTTTCCGAGGGATTTTGAATGCATGATTACACAAGAACGCAATGGAAAATCTACATTGAGACGCTCTGCGCCTTCTTCTTGGTCAATTCCTATGCATGCTTGTGTCCGGTCGATTTTTTGCAAAATGCACTCAATCTCGCAGCTGTCCCAATTGATATGAGCGTCAGCTCGTCAATTCACTAACACAGGTATCTTAAGAGCTACATTCTGTAGCTTCGGTCTGACGCCCTTTTGACCAAATCTCATCAATTATTTCCCCGCCTCAGATGCCGTTTTGGAACTTGAGGCGTTTTCGTCCGTCCACCTCGCAGAAAGATTTCTCGGGGCACTTTTACATGATCAGATTTGTCGCTAGTTTATTGTCAGTTTTAGTCTTTAGTACAGCACAACCATCACAAGCTGCCAATCGAGACCCTGATGTTCTGGTCCCACCAACTGTTGTAAGTGAAGAATCAAAAGAACAATTCTCCGAGACACGCCCGCGCTTGATTCTGGCACTGGGGGGAGGAGCCTTCAAGTCTCTGGCTCAAATTGGAGTGATTCGCTGCCTGGAAGAGCGTGGCGTTCGTATCGATGGCGTAGTTGGCACCAGCCTCGGTGCCACAATCGGAGCACTATATTGTTCTGGAATGTCTGTTGATGACATCGAAAAATTGTTTATTGATCATGAAATTCAAGATGCAATGTTCAAAGGCGTGATTGTGCGCTACATGCTCAAACCTCTAGCACCCTTCAAGCATGTGGTTTTCGGAAAACCTTATGCAGGCATATCAACCGGTAAGGGCTATTTGAAATTGTTGTCCGACAATCTGCCAGAGAAGTTCAGCCAACTAAAAAAACCTTTTGCGGCAGTAGCCACAAATCTCACTGATGGTGAAACGAAAGTATTCTCGGAAGGCGATTTGCCAAAATCGGTTTTGGCAAGTAATGCCGTTCCAACCATTTTTCGCCCGGTTATGATCGACAACAAATTGTATGTGGATGGTGGATTAAAAGCCAATCTTCCCAACAACATTGCCAAAAAACTAGGGGCTGATGTGATTGTTTCGGTGCTTGTAGATAAGGCGATCGTACCGGTACAAAACAAAAAATTCAAGTCTCGAAGTGCGGTCATCATGCGCGTCGCGGACATCATGATGGCGGCGGCTGATCATCCGAAAGCAGAAGCTGCAGACATACTCATCTACCCGAATGTTGACTTTATTCCTGCGGTCACAAAAGATCGTGAACTGATCAAGCGCGCAATCGCGGTGGGATATCGTGCAGCAGAACAAATGGTGCCTCAAATAAAGGCGGAGATTCTGGCCAGTGAGAGAAAAATCGAAAGTCAACGTACAGCGGCGACGCCTAGCGTGAAGGGCGAAATAAGGTAATTGTTATGAAAGCAGAAGCAAACGAAACGGGCAAGCAAGCAAAATCTTCCACGAAAAAAGTGAAATTGAAGACTGTTGAATCCGAAAACGTATTGCCTACGCTGAGACTTTTAATAGACGATTTCTATAAACATGATGCTCACCCAGCGATCATAAATTTCACAACTACCGGCTCAAACACGCTCACATACACAGCTTTAGCGGACCAGATCAGAAAAGTAGCTGCCGGTTTTGAGGAGCAAGGGCTGAAGAATGGCACCTCAGTAATTTTCTTCGCCGCCAATTCGCCGTCCTGGATCATTTGTGCTCTGGCAGCTGTCTATAGTGGACTTGTTGCCGTACCCGTAGACCCGCAACAGTCTGAAGAAGTGCTAAAACACATCATTGACGACAGCGGAGCGAAATGGATATTTACAGATGCGAAGGGCGCAGAGAAAATCCATGCGGCTATACCTCGCCGAAAACTATCTGTCTTTCGCACTGATTTAGAAGAGGGGGCTGATAGCTGGACTCAGATCCGCAGCAAGAAAGAGAATTTCGAAGAGTTGTTAGAGACAAAAGAAGTGCCAGCTTCTGACACAGCAATTCTCTTTTATACTTCCGGCACAACCGGCATGCCTAAAGGTGTGCCGCTTAGTCATACGAATATTCGCTCTCAACTGGACTCTGCGTTTGGAGAGATAGACTTTCTCAAACCCGGCGACCGAGTGCTCTTGCCCCTACCATTGTTTCACGTCTATCCGCTTAATGCTGGATTGCTCGGTCCTCTCAAAATGGGTCTGCCTGTCATTCTTCCACAATCCCTGACTGGTCCTGAGTTGGTACGTGCAATCAACGAAGGTGGGGCAACTGTTCTGGTTGCGGTACCGCGAATCATGCGCAGCTTGTACCAGGCACTCGACAAAAAAATTCATGCCAACAAATTGGTCGGTTCTATATTTGATATCCTGCTTTTGCTCAGTCAAGGAGCTGACAAGTATCTTGGCTTGAGGCTAGGCAAGCCACTTTTCCGTGCGATTAGAAAACAGTTTGGACCCTCACTGAAGCTATTTACTTCTGGCGGTGCACCACTTGAGCCCGAGATGGCCTGGAAGTTTAGAGCGCTGGGCTGGGACATTGCAGTCGGTTATGGATTGACTGAAACAGCACCACTTCTGACCATGCGCATGCCTGGAAACAGAGACATAGAAAGCGCCGGAAAACCGATTCCAGGCGTGGAAGTGAAGATAATTCCGCTCGAAAATAAAGACGACGAGGACCGTGCAGAGAAAGAAAACAAAGATGAAGGCGAAGTGGTGGCACGCGGTCCCAACATATTTGAGGGCTATCTAAATCTACCTGAAAAGACAAAAGAAGCATTCACAAAAGATGGCTGGTTTAGAACCGGCGACTTAGGCTTCATGAAAAATGGAAATTTGCATATTGTCGGAAGAGCTTCATCAACACTGGTCATGGAAGGCGGAAAGAAATTTCAGCCTGACGATGTTGAGGACAAACTTGCCAAACAATCTGGGATAAAAGAAATCGGCTTGCTGAAGAAAGATCACAAACTGGTGGCTCTGGTGGTGCCAAACCTTAAGGACACCGGCGAGAAAGATGCCAAAGAGGCAATTGCCGCGTCACTGAAATCTGCAGCCACTCAAATGGCTTCATATCTCCATATAACAGACTTTGCCCTGACCAGACAGCCTTTGCCTCGCACCAATTTAGGCAAATTAAAGCGTCATGAGCTTGAGGAAAAATACGACCTGGCAAAAGCAGAAGAAAAATCGGGAGGGGACAAAAAAGTTGTCTCAGAAGCCGATTTTTCGCCAGAAGACAAGGCACTCATAAATAATCCGGCTGCCGGCGCATGTTGGGAATGGCTGAAAAAACGCTTCCCGGACCAGAGCCTCACGCTCGACACTAGCCCAGAGTTAGAGCTCAATATCGACTCACTTGAATGGATGAATCTGACGCTCGAGATTGTTGAAAGTACAGGTGTTGAAATTAGCGGCGACGCTCTCACACGAGTGAATACAGTGCGTGATCTTCTCAAAGAACTCGCTGATGCGGCAGAACATGGTGGCAAAGCAGCATCTCCAATCAAACATCCAGAACGTTTTTTAGATGCGGAGAGTCAAAAATATATCGAGCCACTCACGAAAGACCAGGAAGTGGCAGCCAAACATATGCACGACTTGCTTCTCCTTTTGATGAAGCCGTTTCCAGTGGAAGCTGTGAATTACAAAAATGTCCCTGAAGGGCAAGTTGTGTTCACTCCCAATCACTCCAGTTACATCGATGCCTTCGCGCTCTCTGCCGCAATTCCTCTGGAGCGTTTGAGACACACGCAAATCGCCGGATGGATAGGAATTGCGTTCGCCAATCCAATATTTTCTTACGTTAGTCGCCTTGCTCAGGTGTTTCCAATCGACGCTGACCGCTCGATGTTGACCAGCCTGGCGCTTGGCGCCGCTGTTTTGAAGGGCGGAAAAAATTTGATCTGGTTTCCAGAAGCGAAAAGAACTTTGGACGGAGAACTCCTTCCATTCAAACAAGGCATCGGTATTCTATTAAAGGATACGGAAATTCCTGTCGTTCCGGTTTTATTAAGTGGAACGCGAGAAGCACTCAAACCAGGAGCATTCTTTCCCACTTTCACAAAGATGAAAGTGATTTTCGGCGAGGCCATATTGCCCGCCCAGCTCGAAAAAGAAGGTGAAGGCGATTCACCACAAGAACGCATTGCCAGTGCACTGAAAGCGCGAGTGCAAAAGCTGAAAGATGGGAATGTTTCTCTTGAGCACTAACTCAGAAAGACGTTCGTGAGGTAAAGACATGGTCCGCCCCATTTCATGCACAGCTCTCGGGCTGGTTCTCGCCGTTTTCGCCCCGGCCTTACAAAACGCGCCAGTCTGGGCGTTTCCCCAAAATGGCAGTTTTTCTGAGTACTCAACCAATTTGAAAATTGCCCAGGCGGCTCCAGCGGTAAAGCTCGGTCCTGACGGCAGACCAATTCCAACGGCACCGGATCTCGTCACGCAAGCGAACGGCTACTACCTGGCAGGTGAGAAGGCGTTTTATAAGAATGACCTGGGGACAGCGGAGTCAATGTTGAAAAAATCCATTGATTGTCGTGATGAATTGAAAAGGGTGCGTGAGCCAAAAGACTATCTGAAGGGCGTTGACACCCTGGGCAAAGTCTTACGCAAGCAAAACAAATTTGATGAAGCGGAGAAATATTACCGGAAGGGACTTTCTATGGCTAGTCAGGGACTGGGTCCGACAGCATACGAAGTTAAATCGTCGCTGGTTAATTTGGCTGATGTTTGTGAGAAACAGCAGAAATATCCGGACGCCCTGGGGTATTACAAGCAATTACAGAAAATAACTGAAGGGCGGGACGGCTATGACGACCCGGACGCGCAGGAGTATCGCAAAAAAATTCTCGACATCAACATAAAGGGCGGCAATTATGAAGACGCCGAAAATTTATTGAAAAACAGCATTAACCATCAAGAAGCTCAGGGCAAAGGCAATTCGCCAGAAACAATCAAAATGTTAGACAGATACGCCGACGTTTTAAAACGGGCCTGCAAAATTGAAGAAGCTGAAGCGATCGAAGCAAAAGTGAAAGGCTTGAAGGAAGCGTCGGCTCCCTAAACACACCCGAATGTGACAATAATGTGCCAGAGCAGGCACAAATTACCTTAAAACTACCTTTCAAGCATGGTGGAAATACGAAAACGCCCTTGCCAGGGTCGTTTCCGGCACATAAGATAGGGGAGAAGAGAAGTGGGGGCAACTCCCTCTCGGTCGGTCTTCCCTTTCAACTTAATTACTCGCCCTATCGCCGCCCCGGCACGCCGGAAAAGGTAGCACTTAGGAAGCACTATGACATTTACACCAATCAAAGCAGAATCAGCCGGCGGTCACGATCATGGAGATCATGGACACGACCACGGCGGCGGCGACGCATCGCCGACCAGAACACGCGCGAGGTTTTCCGGACAGGCAGCAGAGACGCTCTCCAGTCGTCCCGGTGATGGCACTTTGGTTGCTTCAGGCGATGGAACCGGTGATGGCACGACGACCACTGCAGCGCTTGCTGGTCCTAGACGATTTGACGTCTCGCGTTCTCCAAAAGAGTTAGCTCGTGACGGAAAAATCAGAGAAGTGCCTCAGTCACAAGAGGGCGCACTAGAATTTCCGGACTTGACTGACAAATCCGCACCGAAGATTTCGGTGGAGCTACAGGATGTCACCAAGCCACAAGAAAAACCTAATTTTGTAATCAAGAAAGATGGCACCGTTGAAATGCACGGTGACCCTGAAGCACTCAATTCGAAAGACATTAAAGTAGTACTAGAGCGCGAACAAGGTCAAGTTGCGCCAACTGATGCTCAGAAAGCCTCCTCAGACGAACTGGTGCAATATTTGTCTGCCAGACTGAAGGGGCAGAATGAAGAAATCAAACGCAATGGCGTCGAAGTCGCTGACAACAACAATGTCTTGTCTCCAGAAGCCCGTCAGGCAGCCGGTGCCCGTGCGCCAGCAGACGCGTCTGGGATGACACCTGAAACACAACAAAGCGTAGGCAACATGAATCGCTACCGTGGCAACGGTGGCGGTGAAGCTCCAATTAGCAGCACCAACGATTATTTCCCACCTAGAGATGTTCCACGTCAAGCAAATGAATCTGACCGCCAAGCAGCTATAAAAGAAGCTGTCGCTGGCTTGGTCAATCCTGATAAAGCGGCACCATACGAAACTGTCCGCAAGTCGCCTGAGGGTGATGTTCGCGCAGGACGTTATGGATTTAGCGGCAAGCAAATTTCGAACTGGTTGGACAGCCTGGGCGATCCACTCGATCAAGCCACCATCGACAAATTGATCAAAGAAGGCAAACTGCCTAAAGGCTTCACCGTAGCATCAGTCGCTAAGCTCAAAGCAATGGGCGACAAGATGCAGAAAGGCGAAGCGCCAAGCAAAGAAGACATGGCCATGTTGCCGAAAGACATGCAAGAAAAGATGGCAACCGACATGGTCGACAGCTACAAGGGCAAAGTTGGCGACAACCCTGGTGACATTGCAGCTGCAATGTTGAGCGGCAAGCCAGCCAGCGAATTGACGGCAGAAGACATGAGTTCTCCGCAAGCGGCACAACTGAAAGATGCCGGTCAACGCCTATACGATATCGCCAGCGCCAGACAAAACCATGCGCAAGACGACAAGATTCAGTGGACACCGGAAGGTAAAGTCAGTGTCGGCGACGGCAAATGGCTCGACGGTGCAGCAGGCACAGCGTTCAACAGAGCCAAAGAATTGGCGGCGCGCGACGGAGTTCAGCTCGAACTTAATTCCGCTGGACGTACATACGAAGAACAAGCGAGCCTCTATAGAAGACGTGGTACTCCGGGCGTGTCGCAGACTGTTGCGCGACCGGGCACTTCCAACCACGAACACGGCAATGCGGTCGACATACAGAATTGGAGACAAGCTAAACCATATCTGGAACGCGTTGGTTTCGTCCATGGTGATGGAAGAGGTCCAATTGCCAATGACTTAGTCCACTTCAAATATGTAGGCGGCAATAACAGCAGAAACGCTTAAGCGCTCTTCTCATTTTTCTCTCTGGTCATAATCTTTTCGAGTGCACGCTGCATTCTAATTGCTGCGCATGCCGCACCAAATCCGTTGTCGATATTGACGACGGTCAATCCGGCAGCGCAACTATTCAGCATTGACAATAATGGTGCGATACCGGAGAAAGCCGTGCCATAGCCCACAGAAGTCGGAACAGCTATGACTGGACCGTCGACAATGCCACCAACGACGCTCGGAAGCGCACCATCCATTCCAGCAATTACGATTGTGATCTCGCCTTTTTTCAAAATAGGCAAACTGTCCAGAAGGCGGTGGATACCTGCCACTCCGACGTCATACAATTTTTGAACTGACAATCCTGCCGATTCGAGAAAGAGAATGCATTCTTCAGCAATGGGGATATCAGCGGTTCCAGCTGTGACCACATTGACCGTGAGCGCACCAGCAGTGGTGCCAGGCATTTCGCCGAAAACTATCGCATTGGCAAGCCTTTCATAATATCCCTCACCTGTGATGCGCAAAACTTTTTCTGCAATTTCGGCATCAGCCTTAGTGGCAATGACCAGGTCATGATTCTCGCGCAATTTCATTGCTATGGCAGCAATTTGTTCGACTGTTTTACCTGGTGAAAAAATCACTTCGGCAAGCCCCTGACGCAGAGCGCGGTGCGAGTCCACGCGGGCAAATTCGAGATTAGCGTAAGGCAGATCTTTGAGTGCTTCCATCGCCGCATCCGGACTGATTGCACCACTGGCAATTTCTTCAAGTAGTGACTGTAATTTGTCTTTATCCATGGTGAATTAACTGCACAGGTGATGCAACAATATTGGATGAGCCCTGACGATAACCTTCCAAGTCGATAGTCACAAAAGCGAAGCCTGCTGCCTTAACCCCTGTGATTATGCCGTTTTGCAATTGCTCGTCAGCCAAAACTTTTCGCAATTCGCTCGCCGAGAATTCGATACGTGCCAGTGCTAAATCACCTTTGTCTGTTTTCGAAAGGTCATGAAAGCGCACTCTAAAATCGCGAAGGTGCAATTTCCGTAGAGCCATTTCTGCGTTCTCAACAATTTTGAGGCGTTCTGGCGTGACCGTTTCGAAAGTGGGAAAACGCGAGGAGAGGCAAGCGGACTGCGGCTTGTCCCAGCTAGGTAATCCAGCG